>WRAI01000022.1 GCA_009780275.1 Oscillospiraceae bacterium
ACGTAATATCCCGGATGGCGTCAACTTGAATGCGCATTAAGTCTTCCATCTTGTCAGTCAGCATGAGTTTCAACGCGTCATTGGCATCGCCGCCCGCGGCTTTAACCATCTCTGCCAAACCGGCAGCCTGTTTGAGCAGCAGTTCTTGTAAACCGCGTGCCTCAGCCTCTTTACGCAAGAAAATTGCATCGGCGTCACCTCGCGCGCGACGACGAATTTGCTCAGCTTCAGCTTCGGCTTCCAGTTCCATACGTTGTTTGGCAATTTCAGCTTGCGTAATAACGTCAGCTTGCAATGTGGCTTTCTCACGCTGCGAACGCACCACCTCTGCGTTTTTCTCAGCAGCATAAGCTTCTTCAAGTGCCTTTGCCTCTTGGATTTTCTCAGCAGCAATGGCAATCTTCGACGCTTCCGCCTCTTTTTCACGACGCGCGGCATTACTCATAGCAATGGTCACTTGCGCTTCGTTTTCGCCCGTGATTGCCATCGACTCGGCATCAGCAACCTTAACACGCTTGTCGCGGCTGGCGTTTGCTTCGCCGATTGCGCCATCGCGATCTTTTTCGGCAACCGATTTTTTAGCATCGTTAATGACCTTGGCCGCCGCCTCGCGTCCCAGTGCCGTAATATAACCCGATTCATCACTGATGTCGGTGATGTTGACGTTAATCAAACGTAATCCAATTTTTTTCAGCTCGGTTTCAACGTTGTCCGACACGGCTTCAAGGAATTTATCACGATCGGTGTTGATCTCCTCAATGTCCATTGTAGCAATAATCAAACGCAGCTGACCTAAAATAATATCGCTCGCCAACTCTTGAATTTCATTCTGTTTTAACCCCAACAAACGCTCAGCAGCATTCTGCATAACACCTTGCTCAGTCGAAATGCCAATGGTAAACCGGCTGGGTACGTCAATACGAATATTTTGCCGTGACAACGCGTTTCGCAAGTCAACCGACAGCGATAGCGGCGTCAAGTCCAGCCATGCATATGACTGCACAACAGGTACAATAAATGCCGCACCACCATGGATACACTTGGCACTGCGTGCCGTGCCGTCCTTGTTCTGCCCCACTTTACCGTAAATAACCATCACTTTATCGGCCGGACACTTCCGATAGCGTTTAAGCAGTACAACCATCAAAGAAAAAACGAGTAAAAACGCAACGCTGACTAAAATAATGAGTTCTGTTGACATGACAATGCTCCTTTAAATAGTTTATATGTAAATTTATTTGCGTACAACAATCAACGTATTGCCCGATACATCGACAACCGTAACCCCCGTATTTGTCGGCAATGCCTCCTCTTCATCCGTCATAGCTGTGCACTCCATATACCGACCTGACGCCAAAACATTGACTTTACCGTTTCCCTTGCGCGCCGCCGGTATGGGCAAGTACACTGTACCACTCGCGCCAATGGCCGTTGAAATTTCAACAGCGCCATTTGCCTGTAATTTCATAAATGTAGCAAATATGTATGCCATCAAAATCATAAACAGCACACCAACAGCTGCTGCAATCACCACCGATAATGCAGAATGTATATCATTGGCTTCCAGCACCAGCCCCGTCCAGCCAAACATGCAAAAGAAAGCAATCACGCCGCGTACGGTGAAAAGATGTAAGCCATCGTCAGTAATCGCCGCACCGGCATCATCACCGACATCACAGTCAGAAGTGCCGCCACCCAACGTACCAAAAAACAAAGTAAAAATTGTCTGAACTACCAATAAAACTGTTGCCGGAATGGCGACAACAGCAAACACTTGCGCCAATGTACCCAATCCGTTAAACCAATTGACCATAAAAGCCCCCTCTTGTCGTGTCTCATGTATGTCGATTTTTCGGCAAAATTCCAGCCTTTCAATCTCCGCTTCCCAGGCTTCACCAACTACGCGAAAGTTTATTGACACTCCAATTTTTTCGGCCGCCTGCTCGGCAACTCTTATGCCAGCGCAGCAACCACACGCTCTTCCACAACTTCATAACTGCAATCCAGTGCTAACACTAATTCACTGATTAATATATTCTTGGCGCTCATCATCATTTTGCGCTCAGCATCGGACAATTTCGTTCGCGCTTCCCGCGCCATCAAGCCCTTGACCACTTTTGACACTTCCAACAAATTCCCGCTTTTCAGCCGCAGCATATTCTCGCGGTAACGGCGATTCCAGTTATCCGTCATCTCAATTTCAATACCCACCATCACTTCATACAGCCCCTCAGCCGTTTGTGCATCAATCACAGCGCGTACGCCAATTTCCTCGCTTCCTTGAACCGGCACCATGACGTTGATATCACCCAACGGAATGCGCAAGACGTAATATTCGCGATTGACACCGTTGATGCGCTGACAACTAATGTCCGACACTGTGCCCGCGCCATGCAGTGGATGCACAATATTGTCTCCAATGCTAAACATAACACGCACTCCTTTTTAGTTTTGTAAACAATTATACCCTATTCACAAAATAATAGCAAGCGTTTTTTCTTTGGAAGAAAGAGATGAGGTTATTTAGACAAAGATTCTTCGACTTGCGCATCACTAAATTCTATGTTATAATAAATGCTATAACCATTCTAAAAGCAAACAGTTTACGGAGGATTACAATATGATTAGTGCAGGCGATTTTCGCAACGGTACCACTTTTGAAATGGATGGCAACGTCATGCAAATTATCGACTTCCAGCATGTCAAGCCCGGCAAAGGCGCGGCATTCGTACGTGCCAAGGTGCGCAATGTTATCAATGGTGGCGTCATTGAGCGTACATTCAATCCTAACGAAAAATTTGAAAATGCATTTGTCGAGCGCAAAGAGATGCAATACCTGTACAGCGACGGCGATTTATATTATTTCATGGACAACGAGAGCTACGAGCAAATCCCCATCAACAAAAGCGTACTTGATGACAACTTCCAATTCGTCAAGGAAAATATGGAGTGCAAAGTGCTGTCCTACAAAGGTAGCGTGTTCGGCGTAGAACCGCCGCTGTTTGTTGACCTAAAAGCTATTTCAACCGAACCCGCTGTACGCGGCGACACCACCGGCAATGTGCTGAAAGCGTGCACAATGGAAACAGGCGCGATTGTTAAAGTGCCGCTCTTCATCGAAGAGGGAGAAATGTTGCGTATTGACACACGCACCGGCGAATACATGGAGCGCTCTAAACTATAATGACGACTTTACAAGATGCTGTTTCTCGCCTAAAAACTGAGAAAAACGCCATGATTTTGGCGCATTTATACCAAGACCTAGCTGTGCAATCCGTAGCTGATGTTGTTGGCGACAGCTTTGAGATGGCGCGTCAGGCAGCGCTTTCGCCGGCTGATTTGCTGATCGTTTGCGGCGTGACATTCATGGCCGAAAGTGCTAAAATCCTCAGTCCAGACAAAACAGTACTCCTCCCCCGCTATGATGCCGGATGCATTATGGCGGATATGATTACGCCATCGGATGTGCTGGCCTTGCGGGCGCAATACCCTAATGCCGCCGTGATGTGTTACGTCAACACCTCAGCGGCAGTCAAAGCAGTGTGCGATGTGTGCTGTACCTCATCGTCAGCAGTCAAGATTGCAAAAAAACTGGACGCCGACACAATTATTTTCGTTCCGGACCGCAATTTGGGCGGTTATGTCGCCGCGCAAGTGCCGGAGAAACAATTTGTGTTTTTTGACGGTTGTTGCCCCATCCACGATGACGTGCCGCTCGAGCGCGTCCACGCCATCCGTGCGCGTTACCCCGATGCTTGCTTGCTGGCGCACCCCGAATGTAAGCCCGAAGTTGCCGCCGCCGCCGACTATGTTGGCAGCACATCACAGATGATAAACCGTGTGTTGGAGGGCAAAGAACAGACTTATATTGTCGGCACAGAAGTCACCATCGCCGAATTGCTCCGCGAACGTGCGCCTGAAAAGACCATCTATGCGCTCTCGCCCATGATGGTTTGCTCCAATATGCGCAAAACAACCGTGGAAGACGTGCTGCACGCATTGGAAAACGAAGTGCATCTAATATGCTTATCCGAAGAGGAAATGACAGGGGCAAAGGCCTCATTAGAGAAGATGATAGAATTGGGGAAGTGATATATTGCGCCGATTCATTTTGCCGCCCGAGCTGATTAGTGTGCCGCCGGGCGGCGTTATTGCAACTGATGTCCTTATTGCCGGAGCAGGCTTGGCAGGACTATATGCCGCATTGCAGCTCGACCCGTCTTTGCAGTGCATTATGCTAACCAAAGAAGGCGTGCAATCAAGCAACTCTTGGCTGGCACAAGGCGGTATCGCCGCTGCTATCGACACAAAAAACGACGATGCCGATGTGCATATGCATGACACGATGGAAGCCGGCGCGGGGCTATGCGACCCTGATGCCGTGCGCGTTTTGGTCGATGAAGGCCCGTCCGACATCGACACACTTTGCGCCATGAATGTGCCGTTTGATCTCGATGAGGAAGGCGGTTTATCCATCACGCGTGAAGGCGGACACACGCGCCGCCGCGTCGTACACGCAGGTGGTGACGCAACGGGGCGCGAAACGGTTAAGGTCTTGACATCACTCATCGAGGCTTGCCCAAATCTCGAATTTATGCAACACGCCTTTCTGCTCGACATACTGACAGATGAGCACAATGCTGTCTGCGGCGCAATGGTCTATAACGACGATTATATTCGCATTGACGCACCGATTATCATTATCAGCACCGGTGGTGCAGGGCAAATGTTTCATAACACCACAAATCCGTCTGTGGCAACGGGTGACGGGCTTGCCGCCGCATTGCGAGCAGGCGCGAAAACACAGCATATGGAGCTGGTGCAATTTCACCCCACTGCACTATACACACCCGGCGACAAAGCACACACACCATCAAGCAGCCGCTTCTTAATCTCTGAAGCATTGCGCGGCGAAGGTGCAATCCTTACCGATGCCATGGGCATCCGTTTTATGCCCGACTTTCACCCCAATGCCGAGCTTGCGCCGCGCGATGTCGTCAGCCGCGCCATCAAGCAAACCATGGAGCGTACAAACTTTCCGCATGTCTATCTCGACATCACCTCACGCGGACGCGGCTATTGCGAAACAAGGTTTCCAACCATTGCGCGGCATTGCGCTAAGCTGGGCTATAATTTGAGCGTTGAGCCTATCCCTGTTGTGCCGGCACAACATTATATGATTGGCGGCATTGCCACCGATTTGCAGGCCCGAACAAACATTGAGGGATTATATGCCTGTGGCGAAGTTGCCAATGTCGGTGTGCATGGTGCAAATCGTTTGGCCTCTAACTCCATGCTCGAATGCCTTGTTTTTTCCCGCCGCGCCGCACAAGATATTGATAGCTTGCCCCGCCCCATTACACGGGGAGCGTGCAATATTGATAGCGCACCGGAGTCGCCCCCTACACATCAAATGCCAAAATCTGCCGCCGTGATGAAACGCGCCATCCGCGACATTTGCGAACAAAACGCCGGCATCACACGCACTAAGGCCGGACTAACACGCGGTTGCCATCAAATCGACGGCATTGTCAAACAGCTCGACCGCGCAAAGTTACATGACAAAGCGACGTGGGAATGTTACAATATGGCTATCACGGCACAGCAAGTCTTGCATAGTGCATTGGCACGGCGTAAGAGCGTTGGCGTACATTATCGGGTTGATTAGGGAGCAATTATGAACGACTACATCAAAGAAATGCGAAAACAAATTGGTAACACGCCGCTTTTATGCATCGGTTGCGGCGCGATTGTCGAGAATGAGTGCGGCGAAGTTTTGCTTCAAAAGAGAATCGATGACGGTACATGGGGAACACCCGGTGGCACAATGAATTTTAATGAAACTTTTATTGAAACCGCTAACCGCGAAGTGCAAGAAGAAACGGGGCTGATCATCAAAGACCTGTCGTTGTTCGGCATATACTCAGGCAAAAGTAGCGTTGTTGAATATCCAAACGGCGATGTTTGCTTTGGCGGTCATATTGTTTTCAAGACAACTACATACAGCGGAACGCTTCTCGCCTGCCCGGCCGAAAGCGCAGAATTAAATTTTTTTGCCAAAGATAACCTCCCTCCAAACCTCCATCCATTCCATGCCATCTGGATAGAACAATGGCGCAAAGGCGGCAACACCCCCGCCTTTGTCGAATAGCATTATCAAAAGGAGTTCACCTATGAAACTCAATAACTTCACCATTGACCCTATCCTGCTCAACGCCTTGCGCGAAGACATCGGGCATGGCGACATCACGACCGAAAGCTGTATTCCTGTCAATACAACGGCATGCGGTCAATTTGTCGTCAAAGCAAGCGGCATTCTCTGCGGGGCAGATGTTGCCGCGCGGGCGTTTGGGTTGCTCGATGAGTCTGTTATATTCACTGCGCGCTACAACGATGGCGATACTGTCAAAACAGGCGACATTCTCGCAACCGTTGCAGGTCCTGCAAGGGCAATTTTAACAGGCGAACGCGTTGCACTCAACCTCCTGCAACGCATGTCGGGCATTGCGACCATGACGGCAAGACTACAGGCCCTCATGCCTCTCGCAGACGACGGTCGCCCTCATTGTAACGTCGTTGATACACGCAAGACGACGCCCGGGCTGCGTGTGCTAGAAAAATACAGCGTGCGCATAGGTGGTGGCGGCAACCATCGTTTTAATTTATCCGATGCCGTGCTGATTAAAGACAACCATATCACGACGGCAGGTGGCATCGCACAGGCTGTTGCAGCGGTGCGAGCAAACATGCCACACACAGCAAAGGTAGAAGTTGAAGCGGCAACACTCGACCAAGTGCAGCAAGCGTTAGACTGCTACGCCGACATTATCATGCTCGACAACATGGACAGCTTCATCATGCGTAAAGCTGTTGCATTGATTGATGGGCGTGCTATTGTCGAAGCATCAGGCAACATGGGCGAAAAAGATTTAACCGAAGTCGCCGCGACAGGCGTAGATGTCATCAGCGTCGGCGCGTTGACGCATAGTGTGCAGGCGTTGGATATTTCGTTGTTATTGGAGGTAGAATAATCGTGCCGGATTTATATTAGACGGTGTAGATATGACTTGTTATTTAGTAAGACATGGACAAGATGATGAAACTGTACGCGGCGACTGGAGCGATGCAGGTTTAACTGGTGAGGGAAAACGACAAGCAAAGGGTTTAGCTGATTATATTGTCGAAAATAAATACGAGCTAAGAATCGAAAGATTGTTTTCAAGTGACTTGCCAAGAGCCGTAGAAACTGCAAGGTTCATTTCAATAGCACTAAACTTAGAAATCGAGCCAATCCCCGAATTCCGCGAGACAAATAATGGTGTACTTGCGGGTATGTCTAACGATATTGCAAACGAAAAATATCCTGGTTTGTTTTGGAGTACGCTAGACTGGAATGAAGAGTATCCGCAAGGCGAAAGCCCTCACATTTTTTACGAGCGCGTCAAAGTAGCATGGGAGAACTTTTCCAAAACCATCCGAGAGCGAAATAAAAATGTACTGCTTGTCACTCATCAAGGTGTAATAAATGTTATATGTTCACTCATTGATGGTTCGATATATTCAAATAAAATGGAAATGTCAAAAGCAGAATACACTGCAATAATCCCGCTAAGTTACAGCGATAATGCTTGGGTGAGGAAGTAAGCAATAGCAAAGTTAAATCCTCAACCCTTTGCACCCCTTGCAAATTCAAGGTTTCAAGGCACGACAGGCAGTCCAAAATGGCACAAAATCAATACCATTAGCAACGCACTAGATACACTACTAGTGACAAAAATTGAAACTATTTCTCAGTTTCAAAAGCCACTAAACCGCTCAACTGCTTGCAGTTGGCGGTTTTTGCCGATGAGCAAAATTAGAGTCCGCTCATCGATTTCAAAGCTATCTACCCCAACTTCTAGACAAAATGCAGCGCCCCCTATCAAGTAGACAATTAAAATATCGAAACACGCGCGGAAACCGGACTGCCGCTACGGCATCGCTGACATACGTCGCAATTCAAGCGGCGCAAGCCAGCCGAGCTTTTCTTGGTAACGATGGTTGTTGTAGAATAGGATATACTCATCAATGGCGAATGGCATCGTTGACAAAACATGAAGAACACGCGATAATTAGGGTGAACCCTATGGCAGACTGCCGCCAAAAGGAGGATATTATAATGAGGCAGTCTACCGAAATCACCGCTTTGTATGTTCGTTTGTCGCGTGACGATGAACAGCAGGGCGACAGCAACAGCATTGCAAATCAAAAAGCGATGCTCGAAAAATACGCAAAAGATAATCAGTTTCGCGACATGCAAGTATTTGTTGACGATGGCTACACAGGTACAAACTTTGACCGTCCGGGTTGGAATGCCCTGATGGAGCAAGTTGAGATGGGTGCAGTGAAAACCGTCATCGTCAAGGACATGAGCCATCTTGGGCGCGATTATTTGAAAGTGGGATTTTATACGGAAGTCGCATTTCCGGAGAAAGGCGTTCGGTTTATCGCGGTCAACAACGGCATCGACAGCGCGAATCAACAAGACAGCGATTTTACGCCGTTTTTGAACATCATCAACGAGTGGTATGCCAAAGATACGAGCAAGAAAATCCGTGCCGTGATGAAAAACAAAGGCGAATCGGGGCAATATCTTACGACCATTCCGCCGTATGGTTACATGAAAGACCCCGATAATTCCAAACGTTGGGTTGTAGACGATGAAGCGGCAAAAGTTGTTCAACGGATTTTTGCCCTGTGTCTTGACGGCTACGGACCCTCGAAAATAGCCCGAATACTGAACGAAGATGGAATAAAGTCACCGAGTGAAAATCATTGGGCAACGACCACAGTTGCAAAGATTTTAGAGCGCAAAGAATATCTCGGTCATACTGTCAACTTCAAAACCTCGCGTATATCGTACAAAAACAAGAAAAAACTCGACAATCCAACCGATAAACACATGGTTTTCGAGAATACGCACGAGCCAATCGTTGACCTCGATACTTGGGAAAAGGTGCAGGAACTGCGAAAACGCAAACTCCGTCCGGCGAGAACAGGCAAAACAAATATGTTTTCGGGCATCGCTCATTGTGCCGATTGCGGCGCGAAGTTGTATTATTGCACGAGCAAAAACTTCGAGTCACGGCAAGACCATTTCGTCTGCTCGAATTCTCGCTCAAAGGGCAAAGAAATTTGCGGCACGCACTTTATTCGAGCCGTGGTTTTGGAAGAAATGGTGCTGTGGCACTTGCAAACTGTAACCGATTTTGTGAGGCAATACGAGGACGAATTTCGCAATCGTGTGAATGCCATGCGATCTGCGGATTTGAAAAAAGAACTAGCTACCAAGCGCAAACAAATCACGCAGGGCGAAAAGCGGATTTCCGAACTTTCCAAGCTGTTTAAGCGTTTGTATGAGGATTTTGTTGCCGAAAAACTCACCGAAACACGGTTTCAAGATTTATCTACCAACTATGAAACAGGACAAGCCGAACTGCAAGCAAAACTGGGACAATGGCAGGTTGACTTCGAACAGCAGGAGCAGCGCGGCAACGATGTTGACAGGTTTGTAGACAAGTGCAAAAAGTATACTGATATTGCTGAACTCACGCCAACGATTTTGAACGAATTGGTGCATAAAGTGTTTGTCGAGGCTCCCGACAAATCCAGCGGCAAACGGCGGCAGAGCCTGCACATCAGCTATGATTTGGTGGGCGTGTTTCCGGCACTGGAAACTTGCACCACACAAGAAAAATCCGCAGATGTAGCGTAAGCTACATCTGCGGCGAAAACAGACAATGCTGTTTTATGGACGGCTGCCCTATGGCGGGGATTTTTACTATCAATCGTACAAGGCCCCACGCCGTCCAACAATTTCCTTCCATGTCGCGACGTCAATATTTCCGCTTGCCGTCAATCCAAATAACCGTTGGAATGACAATACAGCCAACTGCATCAACGGACCGTAATGTCCTTCAACTTTGATCTGCGGAATTTGTGCGTACACCCGACCGATATCGTTCAAATACTGCTGCATTTGTCTGATTGCGTCGCTCTGCATATCAGCGCGCAACGTTTCACCCGGAAATATCAACCCATCTGCCCCAAGTAATGATTCCGGCATGTCGTCCGGCACGACTGCATTATCTGCCTCAATCGCTTGCACCGCAATGACACGATTGGCGCTTGGAATGCGCAACACCTGCCCAATGTTGAGAACATCGTTTATCAAACCATTTAGCGAACGAAGCGCGTCAACTGTTGTACCAAATCGCTGCGACAGCAACCATAGCGTATCACCTGCCACCACAGTGTAATCAAATGTACCTTCCGGCGGCGCTGGCGTGCTGCCTGGAATTTGCAGCACTTGCCCAATGCTGAGAACGTCGCTTACCAAACCATTCAAAGATCGAAGCACGTCAACTGTTGTACCGAATCGCTGCGACAGCAACCATAGCGTATCGCCTGCCGTCACGGTGTAGTCAAAAGTTTCGCCGGTCGGCGGCGGCGCGCTTGTCAAATTGTTACACTCCATCACAACACGCGCCCATGTAATCGGCCCAATGATGCCATCTGCATTCAACTCGAATTTCCGCTGAAAAGTACGCACAGCGTTCTCAGTCAATGGCCCAAAAATGCCGTCTTCTGCCAAACGCGGCTGCGCCCCAAGATTGTTGAGCATACGTTGCATGGTGCGCACATTTTCGCCGCGTGAGCCGTTACGTAACAACGTACCGGGATAGGCCGGATTGCCGCAAGGCACTGGCGGCGGCAATGGAATGTTTCCACCCGGCGGTGGCGGCAGCCCCTCCGACCCGAGTTCTGCCAACCGCGTTACAGCGGTGAAAATCTGCGAAATCCGATACCATGTGGCGCGGTTGACAACACCCGTCTGCGGCAAGCTAAACACTTGTTGAAACGTTCGCACCGCCGCCGCTGTCTGCGCTCCGTATACACCGTCCTCAGCGGCTTGCGGAATCAGCGGGAAGTTGCGCCGAATGCGATTGAGCATACGTTGCAGCATTTGTACATTGGCACCCGCCGCGCCTTGACTCAGTGTGCCGGAAAATGACTCAAAGTTCGAGCGAATGTTTGTCGTTGTGATAACGTTTGTATTCACGCCGAAATAGAATCGCAGAATTGACAAAAAATCGCGGCCCTGATTGGCAAGCGTAACCGTTCCCCACTGACTCAGCCCGCTGCAAGTCACACGGTGTCCATCACAGTACGTCGCAAACAACGGCTCAACACCGGGCGGGCGATTGATATAAGTGTTAAAAATCTCGTCAACAATTGCACCCACGCTGGCAAAAATATTGCGCCCGTCAATAAACTTCTGGTCAAACTGCGTGGTATTGGTAATGTCAAAATTATGTCCACGGCTGGGATACCACTCGGTAAACACGCGGTTGATGGCCACCGAAATCTGGCAATGAATGTTGGCGCGGAGCGAGTGATACGGCCAGTCGGGGAAAATCTCCGACGACGCCACATTTTTGAGGTAATCAATAAATGACACAGTAACAACGCGCGCGGCCGACGTCGGCGCACCGAGTTTGACGCGAATACTCGTCGGAATAAACACCTCGCGGTGCAAGCGCCCCAATGACGGCGGCGGTGCCGTTTCATAGCGATGGGCATCAGGGTCAAGCAACGTATTTTCTGGGATGTCGATTTCCTCAATTTCGCCGGGCTGCTCGGCGCGCGGCATATTGATCGGCAATTCCGACGGCATGTCGGCAAACATCTGCACACCGACGACTCTCTCTGTCACATACCCGTCTGCTATCACCTCGACAATGTATTTGCTGTACGGCCGCACGGGCAAATTGGGGTCAAATTGCGCCTCACGTGGCGGCGTTTGCAGCTCAATGCCCGGCGAAAGGCCATTTTCATCGGAATACACCGTCGTAATGTTGCTTCCATCCATATTGCTGACAATAATTTGAGCGTTTGGAACAGGAAGTGCCTCATCAAAAGCACTCACCCGCACAGTAAGTATCGCTGTACTCATGGGTCATCTCCTCTCATTTTGGCAGATACACAGTTTTATGTATATGCGAAATGTGCGGCAAAAAGTGCTTGTATTATAAAATATGTTGATATTTTCTTTTATTTCCCTGCATAAAGTAAACAAGCCCATGAGGAGATAAACTCATGGGCTTGTATTATGCTTAGCCGTCCCGTACGTTCGCGCAACCAATGCCGCTGCTCTCTCCGCCAAAAACTCTTGCGACTCCTCTGCCGACAAATAGCCGGCACCCGGAGCAGGTCCTATTCCTTCATAAATTGCAAAATAACCAGTCTTATTATCAACGACTTTTTTACTTATACACTTTGAGGTTGGCTGTCCATCAACTGTTTCTCTCTATACTCTTCGTTTATCTGTTTGACTTGCCAAAACCCTCTGATATCCTTGTTGGGATAGTCGAGTGTGCTGATAATGACCATCTCTTCAAATGTGATGACAAACACTGCAAAAATAATAAATAAGATATACATGCTTACAAAATTGGCTTCGGGGAAAATAAAGTACAAAACGGCGGCACTGAACAACAAGAACCCTAAGATTTTGTTTGAAATTGTATGTAAGAAGAACACTTTGCGATGTTTGATAAGACCGGGTACTGCTGACATCAGTTTGAAGCCAAGAGCCACTAAAATGCCGGGCCACAGCCACGGCCACAAATTCATAGCGGGCATGATAAAGAAAATGGCAACGATAACCATAAACATATCAGCCATACTGTCAAGCTCCGCGCCAAGCTCGCTGGGTGCATTCTCTATCCTGCGCGCTAAAGGCCCGTCAATCATATCGGACAAACCAGCGAGGACAAAAATAATTTTGCTCGGCAAGGACAGCGGATAACCCAATAGGGATATAACAACCAAGCTGGCCACTAAAGTAAATCTTATGATGGTTATGGTGTTTGGTATGTATCTAAGTTTCATCTTCTTGCTCCTTTTTGCGCATCTCGTCGAGTATACATGTTTTTTGTTGAAAAGTCAAGCAAGAACAATGGACGTGCGCAGATGCTCTATGCTCCTGCATCCAATATGCGCACCATAGCCGTCACCATCATTTGACTGTGAAACTCCATTTGCGGTGAGAAAAAATAATTCAAATACATTGATGGCGATGTACCGCGAGTCATAAAGCGTTTTGACAAATACCTTTCACTATATTGACGAAACAAACCTCATAGGATAGAGCCAAAATGACCATATCCAATAGGGTTTGTTTATTGACTATCAATTCTTATGCAATGTAGACACATCAATCAATGATAAATTCAGCAATAAGATACGCCTCTTGCCATGTGTTTCCCACTTCTTCAGACTCAACAAAATCATATACTATGCTTTTTACTAATCGATATGAACCAGTAGGCAAAATTCCATATGGAGGCAGATGCCCATATGCTCTATCGCTTCCCCAATGTTTCCAAAGGAGATTTAACTCTGAAGAGTTCCGCTCATGTTCATCTGTTCTTGTTGAAGGCAAAACATCTTGTGCTAATGGGAGGAACGCCAAATCCATCGTCTCTTCCTCATTAATCGTGTACCATTCTCCATGAATTTTAATTTGGATAAAATAGCTCTGACCAAAAGTTATTGTGTGTTCACTTTCATTTACTATCACAAATTGAGCACTACACGCTAGTAAAGTATCTTCTTCCACAAACAATGTCACGCCTTTGAGTTCTTGTAACGCAAGACTTCGCGGGCCTATCGGCCACGGAAGATGTTCATGCTCACTGGTATTAACATTGCCACTATAAAGCATAAATAAGAATACGATATTCGCGACAAAAGAAATAAGCAAAGAACTAGACAGAATTCTGAAACGGCTTATCTTTATAAAATTCACTTTTCTTACCAAGGCGTAACGCCCAGCCTTGAAACAACTCGACAAGCGGGAACGTGATAAGTAGTAGTGCTAGTCCCTCCTGTGATAATCCCCGCTTTGTGCCGCTCTGATGTGGTACCACCACCTGCAACAATGCCACCGCTATCACCGTTTTGAACACCTATTGACGTTCTAACAACCCCTCTTATTGTTACATTGCCTGCAGTAGGGTGTCTAGCAGTAAAGTTAGTATTTGCGCTAGTGACTAATCCCGTCCGTGCCCCTGAAACTCTCCCTCTTGACCACGCCCGCGCTCCAATCGGCATAGATACCCCAGCCCTGCCGCGAGTTAGATTAAAATTATGACCAGGCACATGATTTGTGGGTTGGAACGTAGTATTAGTTCTACGAATGAAACTTGCATCTACATCATTAGGGGATTGTGTAAAGATATTCCTTTCTACTATTCCGAATCTCGTTGTACCAATGTTGACATGATTGCCCTCACTCCAAAAATGTCCTGTTGAAACAATTCCAAGTTGTCCCGCTGCATTCCTTGCCCAGAAACCAACGCTAGGACCACTAATGTTGTTACCAGGTGAAACAGTTGTCATAAGCTCTATATTACTGTCTGTGATTTCAATATTTACAATATCACTTATGCTATCCATTTCTACGGAGTTGCAAAAATCGGCTGTCATGCTCACTGTGTTTTTCACCATATGTGTAAACACTTGCTCAAATATGCCACCTCTTACCACAGTCCCTTGTTGCAACACAGATACACTTACCGCATTGTCAGGAAAGTAAAGTCCTACACTTACTATATTTGACACAAAAAAATCGTCGGAGTCCAAATCCATTATCTCTGTAATGGATTCTTGAACGCTTTTCAAATCATGTATTGAGTGTGCTACTTCTTCAAAAGTAACTTGACTCACATCAATAATACGTTCAAAGTAACGTACAACATCGTCGTTCAATGATGTTACAAGAATTACAAGACTGCTTTCTTCGTTAATAAATGCACCACCGTAAAATTTAGGATAATTCATTTCATCTTCTGGAGTATAAATCTCTGAATCGTTTCCCCACGCTCTGCGCATTTGATTGTAAATTTCAATTGCCGTATCTTCTCTTTCTTGCATTTCTCTTGAAAGATACATATATGAATCAACTATGCGTGAAGCCGTAACACGTGATTCATTGTTAAGCCGAGCATTACCATGGGCTTGGCTTGCGAATATTGTACTGAGCATAAGTACAGCAACAAAAATGACACCTAGTTTCTTTGTTTTTTTCATGATATTTTCTCCCTCTTTTTTATTTTTTAATTTTTCGGACAGATTTTTTGACATTACAACACAACAGTTCGCTTTAACCACCTCTCTTAAATTTAGTTATTACAGAAACAATAAAAACAAAAGCATCGGGGTCTGCGCCCGTCAACGCAACTGTCAATACACCTGTCGTCAGCGACCCAATGTTTTCAATTGTCACTAAGTGTTGCTGAGGCTCATTACCTCATTATGTTTCACCTATTTTATCATAGCGTATCATATGTTCGATATTATTGCAATAGTAAAAATGCCCCATCCAGCACTGCCAGCCGCGTCACCGCGGCACTCCCCCACCCCATATCGGGATACGTTTGCGCCAAGGCTTGGCACAACAATGTCGGGCTGATTAACGGCTCACTTGCGCGAAGCAATACGGTGTAAACAATCTCCTCGCCGTCAGCTTGAACATCGGACTGCGCAATGTGTGGCACGATGTCGATTGTTTTCATGCCGGATTTGCTCTTTTTCTCAATGTTTACTGCACCGTTTGTTAAAAATTGCGCCAGTTTATCGCCGTTGTCGGCACTTTTTATCCGCAGTTCCACTTTCGTCCAAGCGATGTCTTTGATCGGGCGTAATTCCTGCGTATACGACAACGCTTGAAGCCCCGGTGGCAACGTAGCGTTGAGTTTATCGAGAATGCTGTCGTCAGGCGACGCTTCCAGCTTGACATCCAAAATCTCGCAATGGCTCTCCGCCCCCACAGGCAACGGCAACGCCACCGACAAATACGGATGCGGGTTAAAGCCCTCCGAATGTGTTAATGCAATGCCCGCCCGATTAAATGTCCGCCGCCAGACGTTCATCAAATCAAGATGCGAGATATATTTTGCTACGCCGCGCTTAGCGTAGATGAATCGTGTTTTTGCCATACTTTCCTCCTTGTATGTAGGGGCAAAACACGCCGTTCGCCCACAGCATAAAAATGAATGCCCGGCTATTTTCCAACCTCCACAGGCGGCCGGGAATATTCATTCCTACAACCGGCCACACCGCAATTCATGCAGCCTTGCAAACAATCTATCGACTGCTCGCCGTTGTATGCCGCTTCCAATTCCCGCCATAAATGTGCCTGCGTCACGCCGACATCAATGTGTGCCCAGGGAAAAATTTCGTCCTTCGCGCGTGTTCGGTGCGCGTAAAACGCAGTGTCAAGCCCTTCGTCGGCGAAAACTTTCTGCCACTTTTTAATATCGAAAAATTCACTCCACGAATCCAAACGGCAACCATCCTGCCATGCGCGGTAAATCACACGTCCCAAGCGACGGTCACCCCGTGCCAACACACCTTCCAATACCGATACTTCTGCATCGTGCCAGTGATAGGACACCATCTTTTTCATGCCGTTACGCAACTGCGCCTGCTTGGCTTGGAAACTCTCGATAGTCTCCTGCGCCTCCCATTGAAACGGCGTATGCGGCTTGGGCACAAAACAGGATACGCTGACACCGATCTTCGCCGCCCGTGCCTTGTTCGGTGTACTGTTTCGCCATGTATCAAACACGCGCCACGCCACGCCGTGAATGGCGTCAATATCCTCATCGGTTTCGGTCGGCAAGCCCATCATAAAGTATAATTTTACGTTCGTCCAACCGCCGGAAAACGCCATACCGCAAGCGTTTTGCAACGATTCTTCTGTCAAATTCTTGTTGATGACCTGACGCAACCGCGCTGTTCCGGCTTCGGGCGCAAACGTCAGCCCGCTTTTACGCGTAGCCTGCACCTTTTGCATTAACGACAGCGAAAAACTATCGGCACGCAAACTCGGTAATGACAACGAAATATGCCGCGGTTGACAATATTCAAGTAATCCGTCGCACAACTCATCCAGGTGCGGATAATCGCTGGTAGACAAACTGATCATGCTGATTTCTTCTGCGCCCGTGTGTTTCAAGCAGTCAATTCCCTGCTGCTGCAAAGTTTGCGGCGATTTGTACCGCAACGGGCGGTTTGTATGCCCTGCCGCACAAAAGCGGCACCCGCGTCCGCAACCGCGGAATAATTCCACCATAGCGCGGTCGTGTACCACCTCGCAAGACGGCACAAGTTGCTTTGTCGGGTACGGCATAGCGTCAAGGTCTTGCACAATGGCCTTGCGCACACGTTCAGGCGCACCCAATTTTGGCGTAATATATGCAATCGTGCCGTCATCATTGTATCCAACATCATACAGTGACGGCACGTACACACCTTCAATCTGTGCTGCCTTCTGCAAAAATGCGGCCTTACTCTTATCGCCATCTTTACAATCAACGTACAGGTCAATCAGCTTGCCATTGACCTCCTCACCCTCACCGACGACAAAAATGTCGATAAAGTCGCTCATTGGCTCTGGGTTGTAAGCACATGGCCCGCCGGCGATGACGATATGTTTCAAGCCATCACGCTTCTCACGCAGCAATTCGACCCCGCCAAGCGACAGCATATTTAGCACATTGGTGTAGCTCAATTCGTATTGCAATGTAAAGGCAATCATATCAAATTCATGCAATGCATCGCCGCTTTCCAACGTCCACAACGGCGTTTGCGTTTCGCGCAACAACACCTCCATGTCCACCCACGGCGCAAAGGCACGTTCACACCATACATCATCACGTTGGTTCATCACATGATACAAAATCTGCAACCCCAAATACGACATCCCGATTTCATAAGGCTCCGGGAAACAAAAGGCAATGCGCGCTTTGAGCGACTGCTTGTCCTTTTGAATGACGTGCATTTCACCGCCGACATAACGGGCGGGATTACGGACTTGTGCGAGGAGGTGTTGGTTCATTGTGTTTCTTCTTTCATTTAGTCTGTATGGTACCAACAATTACTATACCACATTTTGTACAAAAAAAAAAGAGGTTTGATTAGCTGCAAACCGTGCTTGTCTTTGTTGTGCTGTTATGCTATACTCATAGCGTACAGAGTTTATATTTTCGACAGTCTAAATCCGCAACGAAAATGTCGGGTATTAGGCTGTTTGTTGTTTTATAATTGCATTGTGAGAGGTCGAAATAATGAATGTATTGGGGCACTTGAATGAAGCAATGGCATACATCGAAAAAAATCTTGACGGCGATATCGATGTTCAATATGCCGCTCAAATTGCTTGCTGTTCGGAATACCATTTTCGCCGTATGTTCTCATTCCTATCGGGTATGTCGTTAGGTGAATATATCCGTAATAGGCGATTAGCAGAAGCAGCATTGGTATTGTCAAACACTGACGAAAAAGTCATTGATGTTGCATTACAGTTCGGGTATGAATCGCCTGACGCCTTTTCAAAAGCGTTTCGCGCAATGCACGGCATAACACCTATGCAAGTGAGAAAATCCGATGTTTCTATCCAATCATTCACACCCATGACCTTTCAACTAAATATTAAAGGTGGTCATAAAATGGATTATCGCATAATTGAAAAAGGAGCATTCAATATCATAGGCGTATCAGGGCGCATACCATTGATTTACAATGGGGCAAACTCGCATACGGCTGATGTATGGAAAAAGCTGCGGCAAGAGGATTTGTTAGTTCTTATGGAGTATTCGGTAGTAGAACCCAAAGGCATATTGAACGTATATGCCAATTACGAGGATAAAACCGTTGAGGGAACGACATTAGACTATTTTGTCGGCATTGTGGCTGATGCAATACTGCCGGAGCGTTTAATGGAGCGTTACAATGTTTTGACCGTTGAGGCTTCTACATGGGCAGTATTTACATCAGTCGGTAAACACCCTGACGCAGCACAAGAAACGTGGGCACGAATTGCCGATACATGGTTTCCGTCGTCAGATTATGAAATGACAGGTGCGCCGGAGTTAATGTGGTATGAGAGTTATGATTTTGGAAAATTCGATTTCAAAACAGAAATATGGCTACCGGTAAGAAAAGCAAATAACGCCGCAGTATAAGCATTTTCTACCTTATACCCCACCAACTTATTCACAGGCACACATGTTATGGAAATTAAACCACAAAGCATAGGACGACTCAAATCCTATACTTTGTGGTTTCTAATTTGTCAAGCCATACCCTCCGGTTGTTTGCGTCCCATGCCCCACAGCAACGGCACAGTCATCGCAACCAATGTCAAATTCCGTCCATTTGTCGTCATGGCAATCCACACCCCGACCGTCAACATCACGGCTAAGCACAATACTGTGCCGCTTGTTGCAACCATCGTTTCACCGCGTTCTCCCCACATTTTGCGCCCTAATATCATCAACGCCCGCCCGCCGTCAAGCGTTGCCGCCGGCAGTAAGTTCACAACCGACAACACCACAGACACGCCAGCCAACCGCCACGAGCCGTAAAAATACGCCGCGCACGCCAAAACCACGCTGGCAAGCGGCCCTGCCAACGTGATGAATATATCAGTTTTCCAATCAATTAACGGCGTATTGCTCATCGTCATGTTTATGCCGCCAATGCCGAACGACAACTGACTAACACGCTTTCCAAATACCCGCATGGCAAGCCAATGTCCCAATTCGTGCACCAACGCGGCAAACGCAACCAGCGGCAACCAACCACCGGTATCAAAAAAATATAGCAGCGACCATAACAACACAAAGCCCGCCGAAAGCTTTACGCGACCAAACGTCATACCACCCTGCTTTCAGGCAGCGAGATATGATGCAGCGGGTTGATAATACGTCCATTGCGACGAATTTCAAAATGCAAATGCGGCCCCGTTGATGCGCCCGTTGAGCCGACAAGAGCAATTGTTTCGCCCTTTTGTACACGCTGCCCCTCTTGCGCCACGATACGCTGCGCATGGGCGTACATGGTGCTGAATCCGTCAGCATGACGCACACGGATATAATTGCCGTCAATGTTGTTATAACCTATGCGGTAAACCTCGCCATCAGCAAACGCCAGGATTGACGTGCCATACCCCCCCCCTAAATCTACACCGAAATGAAATCGATGTGCGCCGTTGATCGGATGCATACGAAATCCAAATCCTGACGTCAACCGCATATTCGCCAACGGATTGCCATGCGGAAATCCAATGGGATACTCGGTAAAATCTACAATCGCAGGCGCACGTTCTCCAAATGGCACCGGCGGCGTATCATCTTCTGCGTCACGATCATCATTTTCAAATAGCAAGGCATTGATAGGCGCAATCTCTGCCACCGTGCCGCCAATTCCCTCTATGTTTTCCTCATGATTCGGCCACTCAAACGCCGGTGTCGGCTCCACTGCCTCAATGCTTTTATCGCTGTCTGTTTCCGCACTGTCACTGTCTTGGTTGTCCTCAGCACCTCCAAATGCTTGCATAAAAACGGCCTTGACATCCAATCCGCCGGTAATATGATTAGCGACAAATGCCTGCATGGTTTCTGCTGTGCCCGGCCAAACCGTACGCACCAACATTAAACCGCCCAATAAACACAAACATACCAATAGTTGCACAAACACCCAATTCCCGCTTTTTTTCTTATACCGCGTGTGATAAGGCTTTCTCCGCTGCATATACACAAGTCCCCCTGTTTTCTCGATACCACAAGGGTATGAGAAGACAAGGGGTTTTAGAAGTGTAAGAATGCGCATTGCGTGTCCATGATTTGTAACACCAAAAGGCGGCAACACAACGCCCGTTTTCACTAAATTACAGGACGCCTAGTGTACGCCTCCTACACCACAGGTGCCGTCCGCCAAGCTAAACTCGCCAACTGGAACAACGCCGTTACATCACTCAATTTGACCGCACTAATCGGACTGTGCAGCGAACGAGCGGCAACCGCCATGCCGGCGACCGGCGCACCGCGACCGGCGCGTTGAATGGCGGCAGCATCTGTGCCGCCGGCAACCATCTCTTTGGTTTGACGCGCAATACCGTTCTCATCGGCCAACGTATGCAAATGATTCAACAGCGATGGTGTATAAATTGTACCTTTATCCATAAACGGCAATACCACGCCATTCCCGGGACGGCAAATTACTTTATGCGGCGGCACATCGGGCAAATCTGCCGCTGTTGTTGCCTCTAACACATAGGCGTAGTCAGGCGCAATACGAGCAGCAGCCGGCATCGCGCCTCGCAGACCAACCTCTTCTTGCACTGTAAATACCGCCCAAGTGTCAACGGCGGGTTTCTGTTCAAGCAATATCGATAGCACAGCACAACCCACCCTGTCATCCAACGCCTTGGCTTTGAGCCAGCCATCGCCATATTCTTGCGGCATACTATCAAAATACGCGGTGTCGCCGGACGCAATCGACACATCATCAGCTTTTGCCGCGCCAACATCAATCGTTTTCTTGTCGGAAATCACGCCCAAAATGCCATCCTTTCCGACGCGGACACGTTGCCCCGGCAATATACGCCTATCAATCGAGCCTATTGTGTCAAAGCGCAGCCGCCCGTCATCAGCAATCGAAGTGACAATCAACCCCACCTCGTCCATATGTGCAGCAAACATGCAAGTCTTGCTGCTGTCAACACCTCTTTTGAAAACGAGCAGATTGCCCATAACATCCTCTACTATCTCATCGGCGCAAGTAAACGCCCAACGCCGCAGTTGCTGCCGCACTGCGTCTTCATGCCCCGGCACACCTGGCAATACAGATAACATTTTTATCCGTTCAATGAGCATAATGCACCTCCCCGGCGTATTGCAGTCCCATCACAGGCTCAACAGCTTTTTTCGCGCAATGTAAGGCATCCCCCGGCGATTTTACCAATTCAACAATCCACCGTGCGGTTAACGCGACTGCTGACAGCCGTGCCACTTCGACCGGCGAATGCATTGACTGCACCGGCAGCGACAGTGTCAGCGTTGGTACAAATTGGCGGCCATTGTGTGGTGCAAAGGTTTTCATCACGGGAATATTTTTCGCCTCAGCCACGGCAAGCGCACGTTGGAACAATCCAACGTGCGATGCCATATTGACAGCCACACCGCCGTTTAACAGCAGTGTGTCTGACGTAGCAATCGCATCTACTACAATTGCCCATAACGGAGACAATGACTGCGCGGCAATACCCTGCCCAAACCGCCGCGGGCTGATCACTACAGCAATGTCAAACGGCAGCACTTCGCCTTGCAGCAACTCTATGGCGTAAAGTACCGCCAATAAACCGGCACGGCAACTCAACGCCTTACCCGTTGCCATGCCATCTCCAAACTGCTTAAACGGCGCATCAAAGACAATCGGCGTACCGGCCGGCACAACTTGTTTTAACAGCTCCCCGCGCAAACCGACATCAACAAAGAGCTTATCTTCCGTAATATCCCGCATTCTATCCTCATCAGATAAAGCGTGTGGCGGCATAACAGCAACCATCCCCATCATCGGCTCAGGTGTCAAAACCACCATCTGCTGCCCCGGCAAAGTGCTGATGTCAACATTACCCAACGCCGCTACGCGCAAAAATTCATCCTCATGCGACGTAACAATCAGCCCGACCTCATCCAAATGCGTTTGCAAGAGCAATGTCGGCTTTGTGCCGTCGCCTCTAAATGCACGCACGCTGCCCGTCGCATCAACACTCACATCATCAACATACAGTTCAAGCAAATCGCGCACCAAATGCGCCGCAAGCAATTCATGCCCTGAAGGGCTGTGTGTATCACACAACTGCTTCAACGTGTTGTATAAATCCATCATCATAAATCACGCACCAATCTTTTGAAGTCCTCGCCTCGTGCAGCGAAGTCTTTATATGCATCAAACGCCGTACAAGCCGGCATCAGTGCGACAGTATCGCCTTCGCCTGCCAAACATGCCGCCGCTTCAACAGCTTGTTGCATAGTATCTACACGCATAATCGGCGGGCAATTGTCCGTAGCTTTGGCTGCTGCTTCAATTTGACGCGCCGCGCTGTTACCCGTCAAAATCAAATGCTTAACATGTACAGGCAGCTCAGCTGCCAACTCATCGAACGGAATGCCTTTTTCCGCGCCGCCCGCGATGAGAATAATTTTCTTTTCATACGCCTTCAAACTCGCCACTACGCGTGAAGGCGACGTAGCAATCGAGTTGTTATAATAATCGACACCGTTGTGTCGGCGCACCCATTCAAGACGATGCTCAACTCCCGTAAAATTTTTCGCGGCTGTAACAATTGCGTGCAAAGGCACTCTATCCCAGGTGGCGCCGACCGCCGCTAATAAGTTTTCGGCGTTGTAACGGCCCGGCAATTTCCAGTCTGCCATGTCCATAATCTCGGTGCCAAACACGGTTAATTTGCCGCCTTTGATGGTAATATTGGCATCATTGTCGATGCCAAATGTCACAACATTTCCCTTTGCTCGGCCGTGCAATTTATAACTCTCGTAATTATCACGGTTCAACACAACTGTCTGTTCCGCCGCTTGGTAACGAAAAATCGTCTCTTTGGCCTGCTTGTACTCATCATAATCCTTATGCCAGTCCAAGTGATTTGGCGAAATATTAGTCAGCACAGCTACATCGGCACTGCGCTTCATGCCCATCAATTGAAACGACGACAGCTCAACCACCACACGGTCACCTTTACTGATTTTATCAATCATTGGCAGCAACGGGTGCCCAATGTTGCCGCCCAACCACGTCTTGACGCCCGACTGCTCGACCATCGCGGCTATTAGTGACGTTGTCGTCGTCTTGCCATCACTGCCCGTCACGGCATAAGTCATGCAGGGGCAGCGCTCAAAAAACAATTCCATTTCCGAAGTAATGACCGCGCCTTTGGCCGCCATCTCCGGCAAACGTCCAATATCAGGACGAATACCCGGCGTACGAATCACGACATCAGCTTCCCAGCCGCTTAAATAATCGTCACCAAAGTGCAGTTCACAGCCCATCGCCTGCCATCGTGGCAACTGCGCAAAACCCTCTTTGATATCCTTGTCACATAAAATCAGCGTCGCGCCCGCAGCGTACAGCGGCTCGACCAACGGCAAATTCGACCGCGCCAGCCCCAGCAGCGCGACGCGCTTGCCCGCAAAGGCTTGGAAATAATCCGTTAACACAAATATCACGCCCCTCTTTAATTATTATATACGATTTTTTCCAATTTGACAACCTTTTGCGAATATGCTATAAAATAATATACGAGTCAACTATGCAGTCGCGCAAGTGTCGAGAGATATTTGTGAGGAAAGTCCGAGCTCCACAGGGCAAGGATAGCGGATAACGTCCGCCGAAGGCGACTTCAGGAAGAGGGCAACAGAGATAGACCGCCGTAGGTCTGCCGAGTAGATGGCCGCCAAAATTGGAATGTCCAAAAACTTTTGCGTAGTTGCCACAAGCAACGAAATCGGAAGTTGCATTCAGTAAATGGCCGCTGTACACGAGGCGTGACACGGTAAGGGTGGAAAGGCGCAGGTAAGAGCGCGCCCGCTATTATGGCGACATAGCAGCGCTGTAAACTCTATCCGGAGCAACACGAGGGAGCGAGCATAGCGAAGCGCCGTACACAAGGCGTAACCGCTCAGTGAGCCCGGCCAGTCTCCCTTTATTGGCATGAGGCGTATGGCAACATACGTCCCAGATAGATGACTGCACTTGACAGAACTCGGCTTACAGGTTGGCTCGTCAAAGAGTCCCTCCGCGATTGCGGAGGGACTCTTTTTTGGTTAGTCAGCCGGCGGCTGTTTCCAGTCAACATCCAGCAACATGCGTACCATGCCGGTAAGCAGCTGCTGTGTATCAAACCCAAAGTTGGGGTTGAAGATAAACGCCGGAGTTCCCGGAGGCGTGCCGGCTGAGGCTGTGCTGGTCATCACTTGGTGATAATACAAGAACGACACAGACTCACGCGCCCAAGACTGAATACCGCCTTGCGCCGTGGAGATATGCCAGTCGGCAAAGTCGGTCGCCGGCGGGAAGCCGGTCGTTTTATAGCCCAAGGCCTCCATCATACGTGCCAAACCAACGGCCGCTTCTGCGCGCGTCAGTGTGTGGTCGGGGCCAAAGCCAAACACGCCGCCGAATTCGCCGCCGCGCAGAACACCCATGGTTGCCAACGCCATAATTTGAGTATACCGCGGATGATTGGCTGGGACATCAGGAAAGTCGGTGGCAAACGGCGTATGGCCTTCTGTCAGCCATGCGGCTACCACAGCGTCAATACCCGCTAAGCCGGTATAAACGACCATATAATTTGCCAATACTTCGGCAATGAACCAACGCGGCGCGCCCTCGCGATACAACACACCTGCGGGCAACGCATCCCCCACAATGCCGGCGTTTCTCGCACGAACCATGTCAGCATAAGCCCATGAATTCGGCGTATCCTCGGCAGTAGGTGCCGTGGTAAATATAATGTTGATAGTGATGCGATAATGCAGCGTTCTCACACCGTCCTCGGCAATCACACTTATATAAATGTGATTCGCGCCCCGTGTCAGTGAAATCGTATTGCTACCCGTCATTTCAGTCGCAAAGGCGTCAGAATACAATCTAAATGTCGCACCGTTAGCGACAACGATATCATTGCGTCCCAGCAAATGCAGAGCAGACAGCGACATGCTTGTGCTAATGGGATTTGCCATTGTGCCTACGCCGATTGACGGGCTGTCAAGGGTGTCGCCCAACACTGACACCAGCGACGCGTCGGACGAGCCAATGTCAGCCAAATGCGCGGCAATGTTAAATAAAATGCCATCAGCATGCATACCTGCCACGGTAAAGTTGATGGCGTGAATGGTCAGCGCGCCGTTGTTTTGCATAGCAAAGTTCCGCGCCGCCACCGCTTGCCCTTGGAACGCCGTATGGCCCTCGGTCTCGGCAATACGTAATACATTGTCCAACGTTATCTTATCGGTATACGCACCGGGGCGGAAATCAGCTGGATTGCTGCCCGAAATGGCAGGCGTCAGCGAGAAATGTCCGCCCGTCGGTGGTATAACCGAATTATTCGACGGAATTACCGGCGTATAATGAACGGTTATATTGCCGTCCACCGCCGCCAAAATATCCCAACTGATATAGTCGGTCAAAGACACTGTCACCGGCTCAGGCAAAACATAGACGAAAGTGCGCCAACCGCTCACTGTGCGCCGAATATGCAACCCGTCAGCCGTCAACGTCGATGCCACTTGACTGTTAGGCGCGTTGACAGGTGCGGTAAAAGTACTGGTGCCGTCCTTGTTGTCGAACACATTGGCCGTCAGTGTTGCGGGAATGAGGCTGACTTCCGTATAATTTGGTACAGGCGCACGATTGATCGTTAAGCGATAGATCACTCGCGTCGCACCGTCCTGCGCCGTCACATCAACTTGTAGTCTCGTTTCGCCTGCAGGCAACGCAATAGGAAATACTGCTGGGTTAAATCCCGAAGGATTCATCGCAGTGTCTTGCTCCCAAACTGTCCGCGTCGCACCGGTTGACACGATAAAGTCCGCAAGCGTCAACTCCGTCACCGTATGCGGCAGAGATACCGAAGCAATGTACCTTCTGGGCGCATTAGGCTCATCATTAAAATCCGGAATGTAACGCACTGCGTCAACGTCATGTCCTGCAACGCTTTCTAACTCAGCTTGCATGCTGACAAACACCGCCGTCAACCGGCGACCGCCAACCGCGGCGGTAAATGTGTACGGGTTATCTTCAATTGTTGCAGCCATATCCGGCTGCCAATGGCTAAAAACATACCCCTCAGCAGCAGTCGCCGTCAGCGTCACCGTATCGCCGACTCTGTGCGTACCGTCACCCGCAACTGTACCGCCCCCTACGATGTCAACAACGATTTCCACATCGGCCAGCTCACCCATTACTAACGGCGTATAGTGCGTTACATTAGTGTCCTGACATGTCACCGCAGCAAACCAACCAGCATTTGCAGGAATGTCAATCTCCGCCATCGCACCGTCGCCGCTATCAACCGTTTCACTACCTGCGGCAGCCGCACTGTCCAAGGCAACAGCCGTAAAGTTGACTGTTGTCAACTCGCGTTGCGCCGTTTGTAAGTCGGGCATGTGAATTCTACCGGCGTCGATTTCCTCGGCAAAGGCAAGGTAACGTCCCTCTGGGCCCCAAACCGGCGCGGGCGAGAAGGTCGTAAAGTCCAAATATCTATCTTCAGTGATGGTCATCAAGCGCACAAAGCCGTCGCCGTTAACAGTTGATATAGTCGGATTGTTTGCCCCCGTAACACGGAACTGCGAGCCGCTAAGGTCAACGCTCTGATAATTCGCCAACATTTCAACAACTTGTCGTCCGTCAATATCACGCAGATGCGTACGCGCCGAATGCTGATGACCTGAAATGGCCATGACCACATTGTCATTGGGCGTAATAAAATTGTTCAAAACATGTTGCCCAATCAGCCCCCCCCCGTGGGTGTAATCGTCAAAGAACCCGCCGTAACGGCCCAAATAAGCATGGCTTAAAATTACGGCGTTGCGGTGGCTGTATCGTTGCAACACCTCGTTAACCCAAGGGATAGTTTCCGGTTGTTGCTCTTCCACCATGCCAAGATGAATCATAACAAAGTCAAAGCCGCCGATGGTAATCAAGTCATAGTGCGTTCTCTTTTGCACATCGCCCGGGCGTGCGCCGCCAAACCAATCGGCATTCTCATACCGCCAGTTGCCAAAATACGTCTGCCATTGCGTATAGTTCAAATGGTCAAGATAACCAACGTCGTGGTTGCCCGGTAAGATGCCATTTGGCAAACCAGCCTCGTCAATAATGCGTTGCGCTTGGTGCACCATCGTCCATTCGTTAGGAAACGCCTGGCGGTCAACCACATCGCCAGTATGCACCATATAGGCAATGTCGCCTTGCGCGTACAATTCGGCGGCAAAATTGGCGACAGCAAAGTAATTCTCAGCTAAGTACCAGTAGCGCGAATAATGCTGCGTATCGGTCAACCACAGGAAAGTGTCCGAGCCGTTACCCACCATGATCAACTCGGCTTTGGCGGCAATGCGACCTTCCAAAGAGGTGTAAATCCCCGCGTCAACGATCACGCTCGTTTCGAGGCTCGACGCGTCGCGCATAATCTCATCCCATTCTTCGGTATTCGGATTGAACACCGAGAAACGAATACGCTCACCCAGCAATGTTTCGCCAATATAATTAAGCGCAACAAAACCTGTTGCCCCAACGCCCACATCGACATAAAATACATGTGCCGGCACATCGGTTGATGATTGTGTCGTCAAATTGCTGTTATGAAAATAAAGACTTTGCAAATCATCACCTGACATCGGGACCCATGTGCCGTCAGAATCACTTATATCAACAATAAAGCCATTCACGGGCAACGGTTGCGCCGTATAGAATTCGACATCCAATGACCCGCCGCCCGGCGAATGCGGCCGCAAGAAAACATCAGCTTGACTGCCGGTTAACAGCGATGTCAAATCGCTCGCAGCGGGGATAATGTCCGCCAATCGCGGCGCATTGTCAACGATGAAGAACACTGTCTCAACCATCACACCGTTGCGCCAAATGGTCAAATTGTTGATGCCGTCATCTAACGTTGTTGTATCAAGATTGTGTGTCCGGCCGCGGCTGCCGCCGCGTGACTGGCTCGACCCCCACACTGTACCGCCGGTCAACGGCATACCGTTGACGCGCAGTTCCATCGTAGTAATAGGCAACGGCGAAGGCGCCGACAAGCCCGGGCCACCGTCAGCCACTAGGTCAATTTGATGCACCCCGCGCAGCACTTGTCCGTGATATATATTGATGTGATGAACAGCACCGGCGTATTCAGTCGCCGCTTGACCAAAGCCTTCGCCTGCATTGGTGTGGAATGGGCGGTTGGCCAAGTGCTCTCCGTCATTAAACGTCGGCACAGGGGCTAACACCGGCAGCGCATATGTATTACTGTCACCAGCTTTACGAGCCGCCGCAATATAAATTTCATTAAATGTCACGGCACGATAGCGATCCGTAATCGCCGTCAGCGTAATGCTGTTGATTTGCAGTGTACCATTGGTGTTAAATACCCTCGAAAAGTTACTCAATGGAATCTGCACCGTCATCGAGCCATGTGCGTCAGCACGCCACGGCTGACCGCCCTGCGTTTGATTGGATGGCCGAATGGCATTGAATATATGATCCATATTGATATTTCCGCTGCTGGTGTTCAATGTCAAATTCCACGCGCCACGCACAGCATTCTCGTCAACCTCAACATCAATAAACAGATACAGTCCTGTCGGGTTAAACGCCGCCCACCCAAGAGGTGTCGATGTGGCGCTCACCCATGAGATGTTGTTCCACGCCGCACGATTTACCTGACGGTTGACAATGGTCACGGCGCCATTGACGCGATCTACGGCAACGTCAAAACGTCCCGGGCCGCTCAAATCCCAATCGAAAGTATCACCCACGCCCTCAAAGTCTTGCCATACACCCATGTTTGCGAAGGCGTCAAGCAAAATTCCGTCACCGGCACTCGCCGGCACAACCGGCAAAGTCAGCGACAGCAACATGATAAGGCTAAGAATCAAACTTACGCGTCGTTTCGTGTGTTTCATGGTATTCCCTCCTATTTTATGCGCAGATATGTTGCGCCAATTATAACAAAACACGGTTGAAAAGTCAACCGTGTTTTGTTGCTGTAAAAATATCGGAACATTACGCTTGCGCCACAACCAGTCTCTTATAGCGCGATTCTTTGAGCAGCGTTTTCAGTATTATCAACAACGCCATCGCAACAACAACAATTAAGATAGCAACCAGCCAATTGCTCATAATCCAGTCAACAAAAGCGCCTAAGTGCGGTATTTCGGCAACACTTAACCCCACAACATTGGACACGGCAACAACCAGTTGGCTACCGCCCTCCCCCTGCGCGTCAAGCGTAAATTCTAGCGCAGAGCCGTCCTCGCCTCGGGTCACACCCGTCACGCGATGAACGGCCTGTACATTAGGGTCAACCGCTTCGCCCGGCGCAGTTGGTGGTCGGTAGGCGACAATACTGCCATCTCTTACAGTTTGCGCTTGTTGCGGTGTCGTCAATGCCCGCAAAACAATCAAATTGCCCTGCCTAAGTCCCGCATCTATTGCTCCGTCAACAAGCGACGGCTCGGCCGACTCAGTCATGACATTGAAACGATACCCAAACAGCACCATCGTCGGATTGTTTGCCATAACAGCCAGCGCACCGACAAATACCGCTGTCAACATAACAGCATAGAATAGGGTCGTCGAAATAATCCGCACCACTTTACGCATAACACTGCGGGATAGTGAGGACGATTCAACAAACATATCAAGCTCTTTTTCAATACGGTCGGATTGCCCGTTATCTTGCGCCTCAGTTTCCTGCGGCTGATATGAAAAACCAAAATCATGTTCCGCCGCAGAAGCGTTGACCTCCTGCGGCACGGTCGCTTGCTGTGAATGCGGCGTATACTGTTCCCACGGTACAGCAACCGTCTGCCCTGCGGTGTCATCGACAGGCAGTTGCACTGGCGTTGGTTGATTGCCCGCTTCAAACAGCGATAATTGCGCCACTTCCGGCAGATGTGGATATTGCACACTCTCCACCGCCGGGAATTCCTGTGCAAGCGGCGAACGGCCGAAATCAAATTGCTGCCCGACTGTTGCCTGTGAGGCATCCGGCTGTGGATTCTGAGGAGGTTGCGGTGGCATTTTCGGCAACGCAGAACGCCCCTGCGGCAGAGGGGGGTGTTGCGGCAATGGCTGCTGAGGCACTTGCGGGATTTGTTGCTGCACTTGCGGCGCAACTGTCCCTGACGAACGCTGTGCATATTGCTGCGGAGCAGCCGACACTGATGGCACAGGCTGTACCGGCGGCGCTTGCCTGGGTTCTGCCGGCTGCGAGAAATGCGGCAACGGCATCTGCGATGCTTGTCCCGGCTGTTGCGGAACGGCCGCCGCCTGAGGACGCGGCGCGGCATAGCCGCGCGGTTGCACGACTTGAGGCGTTTGGCCAAACTGCTGCGGATTCACCTGCGGGGCAACGGGTGCCTGCGGCGGTGCTTTCGGAGCGGGAAATTGGCGTTGCGGCGGATTGCTCATCATTCCCACCCTCCTCTCTAGATTTTCTTGCCCCCATTATAGCCTTTATTTTAATTATTGTCAACCACTTTTTCATGCCTTCGTCACTTTATTTGTCGAGGGCACGCACAGTGTTCTTACTCCCTCAAACGTCCGTTTCGGCTCTGCATTTCCAAATACAACGCCGGTAATACTGTCACCATCAATACCATCGGCACGAGTCGGGCAAACATATTTGCCAAAACAGCGTAATTGTATGTATACAGTATGTCACGATCAACCCGCCCAAGAAACATAATCGCCCAAAACAACAACGTGATAATAATAATCAATCCGCCGCGCAGCATCGAAAACGAAACATCATTGATTTGTAATTTTTTCATATCAGCACCTCTTCGTATTAAATGTTCACGGTTTCATGATAGCAAAGACAGCAACGATTTTCAATGCAAAATATTTTCCATCTGGACATTCTGTAACAAATATGATATGCTAAGTTTTAATTGCGAGGTGAAATGTATGCCGACTCGGCGCGTTGGAATATTGCTGTTGTCATCTATGCTGGCACTATTGATATTATTTTTGCTGACAACGATCGGCGCGAAGCGCGCCGGCGAGCAAATCTCTTTTTCGCTATCCGGCGGGCAACGAGCCGCTGGCGATGTTATTGAGATCGTCAATATACCGCCATACAGCATCGTTCGTTACACGCTCGACGGATCGCGCGTTACAGCTGATTCAGCCATCTACAGCCAACCCTTTATCTTGCCTGACACCGCCGATGTCCGAGGCGATGCCACCATCATTCGGGCACAGCGGTTCGCCTATAACAGCCCTATCGGCGACGAAATTGTCACTACCTTCTTCACCGGCAACGCACTGGACGGGCTGACGATGCCGGTCGTGTCGTTGGTCGTTGACCCGTTTGATCTGTACGATTATTACCACGGCATTTTTACTGAAGGCTACCACAAAACACGTTGGGTCGCAGAAAACCCCGGATTGCCCTTCAACTGGATGTCAGAGGCCAACTTCACACAAAGCGGCAGCGACTGGGAACGCGATGTGCATATCGAACTCTTTGACATTGACTTCACCCTTATGAGCGCCCAAACCGGCGGCATCCGCATTGCCGGCAACGCTACGCGCCATCACCCGAACAAATCCTTCCGTCTGCGCGAACGCGGCAACAGCGGGCCAATTTATTTCCCTGTATTCCAAGATTTACACGATCACCGCGAACAGCCGCTGGCACAATTCACCAGTTTTACGCTCCGCAACGCCGGTAACGACAACGGCTTTTGCTATATTCGTGACGCACTGGGCACACAACTCGGCGGCCAAGTCGGGCTTGCTTCCGGCGCATACCGCCCCGTCGTCGTCTATCTCAACGGGCAGTATTATGGCATTCTCAATGCCCGCGAACACGTCAGCAGCCGCTCGTTTTTGCGCGCACATTTCGGCGTGTCAAACGCCACCATTTTGACCACTAATATCGACGACCCTACGCTGCACACAGGGCGACAAAGCGACCTCCATGATTTCCTTGCGCTGTTGCAATGGGTCGAACGCACCGACTTTACCCGTAACGCCGCTGTTTCTGAGCTTGATCGTATGCTTTGCGTCGACAATTTTGCCCGATATTTTGCCATACAAATCATCACCGGCAACATCGACTGGCCACACAACAATGTCATCATCTGGCGCGGCCTCGGCAGCGGCACCGCTTACGGCGACGGCCGCTGGCGCTTTGCCTTGCACGATTTAGATGTGGCGTTTGGGCAACAGATTCCCTTTTCGTGGCACGATATGCTGCACCATACTCTCCCCCGCTCTGTTATTTTTCGACAACTACTAACGAACGAACAATGGAAAGGCAACTTCATTGCACTGGTTGAAGAACTGTTGGCAACAACTTTCCACCCCGATCATGTCATCGCGCTGGCAAACGAAATGCGCCTGGGCTTGGTGCCGGAACTGCCGCACTTTTTTGCCAGCCGCGAACGTTCACACGCCGCCAACGACATACATTGGGCAGCGCTGTACGACTTTATTGTCAAACAGCCGGACTATCTGGCACGTGTTTTTAATTACCACTTGGGTGTAACACTGCGTACACCATGGATGCCCGCGCCGCCGCTGCCGGTGCGAGACAGCTACCCCTTCCCGCACAACAGCATCGTCCTCGGCGGTGTGCTGGTTGACGGACAGACACAAGTCATAGACGGCGTGCTTTCAGTATGGGATAACGGCCTATGGGTGCCTGTCAGCGCATTTGCCGAGGCACGAGATTTGCTCTACTTCATTCACATACCAACTGACAGCGTGATCTTTTCACCACGTTTTTTGGATGCGCCAAGATAGAGCAACTTATCTCTTGAACGTGGAGGTATGACAAAATCATCAAGCTCAAAGGAGAATCTTCATGAAACACCTCTCCCATCTCGTCAACGCCCCTCCTGCCCTGCACTACGAAAAGGTCGAAACTGAAAGTTTCCTCTTTGTCAACGGTCCCGAGCCCATTGAAGACTACCATCTCGCCGACAAAACAAATAAGTCCATTTACAGCGGCATTTTCGGCGGCACAGCTACATTGTACTACGAACACAACAACGAAACAGGCCATGGGCTGTACTACGGTTTCCATTTCCACAATCGCGGCACAACACCTGTCACACTGACGTTACTCAACAACGGCGCGTCAGTCGGTTGGACAACAAACTGCGAAACGTGGCGGCGTTACTATGAGTTCAGTGGCAGCGGCATGGCATATACCATCGCGCCAAATGCAAGCATGTGGCTTTTCTTCACCAAAGCGGCAAGCGATAGCGATACGCCCTCCTGCGACGGCGAAGTGCGCGGCGGCGCGCGGTCGCATACCACAACATTCGACGCCGAGGCTTGTTTAATTCCGCCCACAACATTCGACGGCGTGTGGAAAGCTCATACTGACGGCCTTTTAGAACTGCGCGTCCTCACCTTTGCTACGCCCGATTTGGATAGTTTTGATCCCTTGGCAACTGAATGCATCGACAGCCAAACACATGAAGGCAACACAGGCTGGTCAGCCTACGCCGGCGCACTGAAATGTCACATGCTGTGGCGTGTTGACGACACAACGCCCAATGGCAATCTGCCCGTAACCGTCAACGGCAAAGTATTCGACAATTGGACGACCTGTTCTACCGACCAACAATCCAACGTCCTGCTGACCGACAACATCCCATTGACCATCTATTATAAAGGCGAGCCATATACGCTGACACACGACAACATTGACCCGCGCACCGGCGCCATCTGGTCGTGGGCCAACTGGGGTATTTTATATCAAAACGAGTACATCATCCGCAACAACGGTAGCCGCTCCCGCACGATAAAATTCTACATGAAGTCCACAGCCACAGCCAACCGCTACATGGGTACATACTCACCCCTGAACGGCGGTTTCAAGGCTTTCCCTTTCTCCGACATCAACAACTGGCTAAACGGCGACCAAGTCGTTATTCAAACAACAGTTCAGCCGGACGAAACAGCTATAATCCCCTTTGAATACGTGCTCGGCGGCCAATCCTTCGGCGGCGTAGGCATGTATGCGGTGGTGGGCGACTAGGCATACTACCCTTGAGGTGATACCATGGCAAAGCAAGGCATGCGCCGCCCCAACCCCAAAGAACCGCATGGCACAGAATCCAACAAAAAAATGCGCGACCCCAAGAATAACGCATCACTGGTACCGGAGATCAAAGGCAAGAAAAAATAAACAAGTGGCAGAGAATTTGCTTTCTCTGCCACTTGTTTTGGCCATTATCTATAGAATGTTGATCGTCCGCACCATTGCTATCACCATCATCTGCGTTTGGAACCGCATCTGCGGCGAGAACAAATACTGCCCTGGCACCGAACTCGTATTGCTCATAATTCTGGGACTTTGGTGATATAAGAAATACACTGAGCCGCGCGCCCAGCTGGCAATGGTATCTTGGAACGGCAGATCAGCTTGTGAAATAACGCCGTTGGCTGGCACTTCGCCGCCAAACAACGTAATCAATCTACCCAGCAATACCGCTGCGCTTTGGCGATCGATCAAACCATACGGATTAAAGCGAATGCCTTCCCAATTGACAGACTCCTCGCCGCGAATAACGCCCAATCGCGCCAGCGCAAGAACATCCGGGTCGTTGCTGTCAGTAAACGGAATATCGTACAATGTAGACGGGTCGCGCGACGCGACAAAGTCACCGATACTCATACCGCTCTCATATTCAATAAACCGCGCCGCCATATCAGCGATATAGATACGCGCTATGCCCTCTTGCCACTGGTTGTTGCGCAGCACACGGCCGCTGATGATGCCAATGTCATACGCCTCATAGAGATATGGCCGCGCCCATGAATTGGGGTTATGGTCATACACCCAAAGCGGATGTGGCGCGCTTATGCGTTGGTCGAAGAAAAGGAGTGTTTCATCCAGCACAAGGTTTGGATTATGCCACCAGCCCGTCACACTCGCCGGCGATAACATAAAATTGCCGTCAACCCACAGCCCTTCTAAGCGTGCATTGCGTGAAACATCCATGCCCGTGAGGTTATTCCATCCGGCATCAAGCCACCTAAGGTCTGTAAAGTGTTGCAGTCCGTTCAAGCTGCTGATGTCCCACTCAAACACATCCAAGCCCCGCGCGCTTGCTGCGGCAATGTCCAAAACCGGCTCATTGCCCCAAAGCCCTAAATTGTTGCGCACGGCGGCCAAGAAATTTGGGTCAGTAAAGTCGCCTGTAATGTTGCGTGGCTGACGGATAACAATAGACAACGCGACGTCACGCCAGCCGACTGCGTTCTGCAATCTTACCGTAAAGTTAAAGGTGCCGTTTTGCGTCGGCATACCCCAAAACTCAAGCGTGTTTCCCCAAGCTTCCATCCATATGCCCGGCGGCAAATTGCCGCTGACGACCCAAGCATCCACCCACCATCCTCCTATATTTTCAGCCGGCAACTCAGCGCGATACCACCATCCAATGGAACCAAACGGCAATGCTGTTTCTAAAATCCGCGGCGGCTCGGGTTGTCGAATTTCAATGGTCAACTCTCTATCAACATATCCGGCCGCACTTTCAACGCGCAGCGTAAAGGCAAATACTCCGGTCTGTGTGGGTATACCATCAAAGAAAACATCGACATCACTCCAAACAGCGTCATGCCAAAAACCTATCTCTAATCCCGGCGGTAAAGCACCGCTTACAATACTGACATCAATCGGCATTGCGCTGCCGAAATGAAGCCAACCATTGTACCAGTGTCCGACAGCACCAATCGGCAGATATCCGCAACAATACCACGGCGGAGTCGCCGTCTGCAATACATAGGCAAACGGCAGCCGTGCCACTACGGCACCGCTCGTATTGATATAAATATGCCCTTCATAATTGCCCGCAGGCGCGTTAGCCGGCAGTTCAATCTCCACATCAAATGTCGCCGCTGCATTCGCACCCATCGACAAGGCTTGACGGCTAAATGTCAAGTTCGCCGCATTGTCGGGGTTGTTGGTAAAGGCATATGTAATGCTGTATGCTCGTGGCGTATTGCGCATGTTGCGCACCTCAACCTGCATTGAACTCAATGCAGGCTCTTCTTCACCCGGCAACACAAACGAGCCGCCAAAACTGAGTGAGCCCGTCCGCATTGTGCCAAATGTCTGCTCCGCGAGTGGCACTTCGGGTTTCAACGGCACAGCCTCATAGAATGCCGAGACTACTGTATCGGCTTGAACCGCCGCCAACACGTTAATATACCCCGCGCCAACGTCAAATACACTATTTTCTTCCCCCCAAGGGCCTTCTGTCATCGGTGACGCTGTATTCATTATCCTTGCTTTCAATGTCTGTGAATTCCAGGCGCCCCCCGCATTGGCGCGGCTATACTCAACCATCAGCGCAACCGCGCCGGCAATATGCGGTGCCGACATCGACGTGCCGCTCATATACTCATACAAAGTACCCTCACCGCCCCGCGGATGCCATGCCGGCACAGCCGAGAATACCCATTCGCCGTGTGCCACAATGTCAGGTTTTATTTCAAAGCTCTCACGCACCGGCCCGCGTGACGACCAGTCGGCCAACCAAACGTCATCGCCGCTAATCGCTGCAGCCCCCACGCTAATCGCCATGCTCGATGTGCCTGGCACACCCAAGCTGTAATCGGCGCTATTCCAGCCGTCGTTGCCTGCTGAAATGACATACGTAATATGCGGATGTGCCAGCATCAAGTTGTTGATGGCCACCGAACTGAACGAAACTGCCGAATTATAACTGGCACCCAGCGACATATTAACAACATCGGGACGGTCATACACCGATTGCTCAATCGCTGCAAAAATATCATCCCAATCGCCCCAACCGCCTGGGCCAAGCACGCGGTAAGCAATCACCTGCGCCGCCGGCGCGACGCCTAAAATGGCGGGAGAGCCACCGGTATCGCGCCCGGCAATCGTGCCGGCTACATGCGTACCGTGGTCGGTCCAATCCATTTCCAACCCCGGGTGTGTCATGGGCGACGTCTCCATCGGGTTATTGGTCGAGCTGTTTTCATCAAAGACAAAGTTGCGCCCATAAAATATACCGTTAATGGTATCGGCCGCCGCCACCGCAGGATTGCGCGCCCGCATTTGCGCCAGCGTCGGGAAAGCACCGGCAAACGCCGGATGGTTGTAATCAATGCCTGTGTCCATCACAGCAACCAACACACCCGCGCCACGATAACCCATTGCATGCAATTCATCGGCGTGCATGGTGCGCCGCCCGTCCGCCATGCCATATGGCAACGACGATAAAGGCGCGACGTTTCGCGGCGGATTAAGCCTTACGCGCTCATTTGGAAATACAACGCGTACACTGTCAAAGTCGGGCAGAGATGCCACCATATTCGACGGCAATGTCACGCTGACGCCGTTGAGTGCCTGACGGTATTCCCAGTTGATGATATACCCCACATCACGCGCCACACCGGCCGTACGTGAGCGCGCAAACAATGCGTCCAATTCGGCGCGAAAAAGCTGATGCTCATCATCAACAGTCCGCTCAGCCGCACGCTTCGACAGCGCGCGTCCCTCAACCTGCGCCTCAATTACTTGCACACCGGCCGGATCTTGCTCAAATAACACGATGATCGTCACGGGCTTTCCGTCACGACGCAGTTCATACCGGCCCTCAAAGCCAACCAAACCGCGCGTGTCCCGCGACGCGCGAATGCACTCCAACGCCTCCATGCGTTCGGGACTCAATGCCTCTGTCTCTCTTGGACGACTCGGCGCACCAGCGGCACTCGCCGGCACAAAGGCCAACAGCATCAACACCGCCAATAACAGGCTCAGGCATTTTTTTGTTTTCATACGAATGTTTCCTTTCTTATGTATGATGATAGATTTTGTCATATACTTAATAAAGCGGCATACTCACCACCAAAGGTTTCAATGTAGCGTTAATAAAAATTTAATATTAGTGTATCACATCACGCAAAAAAGCGCAATACTTATTTTTCAAAATATAGTAGGTCGCGGTGATCCCGGCGCACTACCATTAAGACATAAAAAAGAGCGGCACACCAC
>WRAI01000023.1 GCA_009780275.1 Oscillospiraceae bacterium
CAAATGGGTCAACAACCCGACATGCTGTGGAATGCCAATATGGTCACAAACGGCATGGCTCTTACCACCGCGTACGCACAAAGCAAGGGTGCTTACACTCACTTGGGTGCTGCTCCTTGGCGTACGGGTAACGGCGGTTGGTGGACTCGCTCGGCCGGGCGTACCTCTACGGTTGCGAGCAACGTGACTACGTATGGCTCTACGTCTGCGGACCATTCCGTTGCGCATGCCATCAGGGGTCCTCGTCCCGCTTTGTGGGTCGATCTTGACGCTTAATTTTTGCACATAAAATTAAAAAGCATTACTCAGGTGCCTCGGCTTACGAGGTCGGGGCGCCTCATGCAAAAGCCCCCTGCCATAGCGGCAGGGGGCGGGGGGGATGGGCTGGTTAGGCAAGGTATTTGGTGATGAAATCAGCGGGCTTTAGGATTTCAGGGCGTTCAAGCCCGAGGTTATTAAAATCATTATCGCCTGTAATCAAGACATCTACATCAGCGGTAATGGCTGAGTAAAGCACCTTTTCATCTGACGGATCGCGGATTTGAAACAAGTCGTGTTTTGGCAGTTTGCGCGGCGTAAACTCTGTTTCATATGGTAACTTAAATAAGAGATTATCCATTATTGCAGCTTTACCCGGAAATTTTTCTTTTACCACGCGAGTAATTTCATCAACAACGTAAGACGACAACACAAGTGTATATCGCTCACAAATACAATCCAGCATTTTGCCAAGAGATTTACTGCCAAAAACCGCGATAGAAATTAAGATGTTGCTGTCAACCGTCACTCGCATTTTCTTCCTCCCACATTTGCCGGCGAACCTCTTTCACAAGAGCAACAACATCTTCTTCGGTTTTCAGCCCCAAGCGTTCCGCTTCGCCCTCAAAGGCTTTTTGTACTTCCTCAATGGCAAGCCTAACGGGATTCACAACTGTAAATCCGTCTTCGCTTTCGATAAACGCAACCTTGCCACCCTCTTTGAGATTCAATTTGCGGCGCAGCCCTATCGGCAATGTGATTTGCCCTTTAGATGTAATTTTTGCAAGTTCCATAATAGTACCTCCTAAATGAATTCATGGTATTCCTTACTTATTATACGCTATAATTTCAAATTATGCAATAGCTAAACAGAAATGTTGTTTCATGCCCCAAAATACTTTGAGCCATGCAAGAGCATTTCACACAAATTCTAAACATACCAAAAGGAGCAAGTCATTATGGTAGCAGCTATCAAAGGAAAGAAAATAAACATACATAAAGCGGTATCGGTACTGATGGCTGTTGTTATGATCATATCCGCGCTCATGGTGGTTACATTGGCATGGACGTCCAGCCAGCACAGGCTCAACGTCCTCGCCGGCGGCGAGATAGAGCGCACCGTCACGCTGCAAAAGGTAGAAGTGGACGCAAACGGTGAGGTGGTTGTGCCGAATAATCCGGTCGCAAACGCGGTGTTCGCGCTGTACCGCATAAACGACGATGGCACCGAGACCCGCATCGGCACGAAGTTCACCACCGATGTGGACGGCCGCATTGTTATCCCGAATATCGAACCTGGCAACTATGTGTGGGTGGAAATCAGTCCGCCTCGCGGTTGGGATTTTGATATAGACGAAAATGGCGACCCTATTACACGGTATTATTTCACCGTTCGGCAGGATGACGTCAATATAACCGTACACGCCTTCAACCGCAGAATGACGGGCGATTTGACCGTCACCAAAACGGTGGAGAACGAAAACGGCGGCAACTTAACCCAAGAGCAGCGCGACCAAGCGTTTGAGTTCACCGTCAGATTCTACAACCTACCCGACCATACCGTCACCATTACGATGAACGGCGACGAGGTGCAAATATCCCCCGACGATAACGAAATCACATTCACGCTGCGGCACGGCGAGTCGATGGTGTTTGAGGGTATCCCCACCGGCGTTGACTACGTCGTCACCGAGCAGCCTGTAGATGGATTCAGAGTACAGAGCAACAACCATCAAGGCACAATCACCGACGATGACCGTATGATAATCGTGGACTTTACCAACATCGCGCAGTTCGGCGAGATGACCGTTACCAAGACGGTCGTTGGCAATGGCGCGGATTTAGACAAAGAATTCGAGTTTACCGTCACCTTCCACAATCTGCCCAATGAGCTTATCACCATTATGATGAACGGCAATCCCGTGCAAGTGTCGGCGACCGATAACGAGCGCACATTCACACTGGCTCACGGTGAGGCTATGGTTATCGGCGATTTGCCATTCGGCACGACGTTTACGGTAGTCGAGGGCGATTACACCGCGTATGGCTACATCACTTCGCCACCGGGCGGGCATGACGGCACAGTAAACAGCGGCAATCAAACCTTCCCGTTTGTCAATACCTATGATGATGAATCAGACGACCCCGGCCATTTGCTGGTTCGCAAAACCACCAAAGGCGATGACGCCGACTTGACAAAAGCGTTTGCGTTTACCGTCACATTCGGCAATCTGCCGGCAGCGCCCGTAACCATTCTGATGAACGGCACACCTGTGACGCTATCCGATACAAACTACGCGTTTAACTTCACGCTGGCACACAATGAAACCATGCTCTTTGAGAATATCCCGGCGGGCGTGACGTTTACAGTAGAGGAAGAGCCGCATGAGGATTATTTCAAATCTATCCGCGTCGGCACAGGTGTCATCAACGAGGGCGTGAACATCATCGGCGACTTGACCATCGCCCCGGATTACACGATAGAGGTTGAATTCATCAACGAGCGGCGCGACCCGCCAATGGGCGAGATTGTCGTCACCAAAATCGTCGAGGGCGATATGCCCGACCCCGACCAGCGATTCCGGTTTAGGTTAGTGGTGGGACAAGGTGTCTTAGACGAGCCGCTTGTATTTGAGTTTGATCTTGCGGCGGGCGAGAGCAGCGAAGTCTTTACCGCACCCGTAGACCTACCATATATCATCACCGAGATTATCCCCTTGCCCGACGGATTTTCACTCATTTGGGTGGAGAGAGGTCAAGGCACTACGATTGAGGGCAGGATAACGGCCGAGTTCACCAACCGCTTTGACGGCGAATGGCTGATTGACATCGAGGGCGAGAAAACATGGGTAAATCCCGATGGTGTAGAATTGCCCGAATATATCACAGTTCGTCTGATGGACGGCGATAGAGTAGTAGCCGAAGTTGAAGTCAGACCCGACGCGAACGGCGAGTGGCATTTCATTTTTGAAAACCTCCCGAAATACGACGCCGACGGCAACGAGATCGAGTATACCGTTGTGGAAGTCCCCATCGACGGCTGGATTGCAAGCTATTGCGATTGTTGCGGTTTTGACATCGTCAACACAGAACTCCCGCCGTATGACCCGTCTGTATTCGTAGAAAAAATCATTGTCGGCGGTGGGTGGCCGGCAGACGCGGAGTTCCGGTTTGTCTTAACCGGCTTAGACGGCGCACCTATGCCCCATGACCTGCCCGGCGACACAGCGATCGTAACCGTCACCGGCGAAGGCATCGGCGAATTCAGCGACATTACGTTCAGGCGACCCGGTACGTTTGTCTACACAATCCATGAGGTCGACACAGCACAAGATGGATTTACCTACGATACGGCGCTTTGGACGGTTACGTTTGTACTGGCTATCAATGACGACGGCGAGTTGTATGTACAATCCACAACCTACGCGAGAAATGGCGCAGCTATTGATGAAGAAATAGCTACATTTACCAACGAATTTGAGTCGGATTACACCGAAGTCCGCGTGACAAAGGTGTGGAACGACAACAACAACCCCAACCGCCCGACCAGCGTACAAGTGCAGCTTCTCCGCAACGGCGTTGCCTACGGCGAACTCGTCACCCTCAACGCCGCCAACAACTGGACGCATCTGTGGACAGGGCTGGAAAGAGGGCCGGTGTGGACGGTATATGAGCCTAACGTTCCCGCAGGTTACACCAAGTCTATCTCCGGTGACGCGGTAAACGGATGGATTATCACCAATACGAGAGAAGATGTGCCGCCAACCACCTCAGTGTCTGTCAGAAAAGTATGGAATGACGACAATAATCCGAACCGACCGACGAGCGTACAAGTGCAGCTTCGCAGAAACGGCGTGGCGCACGGCAATCTTGTCACGCTCAACGCCGCCAACAACTGGCAATTCACATGGACGGGGCTTGAAGTCGGGCCGACATGGACGGTGTACGAACCAAACGTTCCCGCAGGCTATACCAAGTCTATATCCGGCAACGCCACGAGCGGATTTACCATTACCAACACGCTGGAGCGCACACCGCCGCCGGGGAGGGTAATTGTAGAAGGGCGTAAATACTGGAATCATCTGAACAACCCTGTGCAAAATCGTCCTACGTCTATCACTGTGTTTATCTACGCAAACGGTGAGCTGTACAGAACATTCCTGTTGACGGCAGAAAACCATTGGAGGTTCTCATTTGAACTTGCGAAGTATGATTCGAATGGTAACGAAATCGTCTACACGGTGAATGAAGCGCGAATCTATGACTACACCAAACGCATTGATGGTTGGAATATCCACAATAGATTCCATCCCGGCACACATACCGATTTGCCGTATATACCGTATGACCCGCAGCCGCCGCTCGGCGACAGCCCGCAGACCGGCGATAGTCGCAACCTTGGGTTATGGCTCTCGTTGATGATTGGCAGTGCGTCCGTATTGACCACGATGTTGGTTATCGGCGCAAAGAAAAATCGCAGATTTGTCTATGAGGGGCAGTATCTGAAAAAGTAAATGCAGATTGGTAAAATAGAATAAGTAAAGTAGACAGTGCCGCACAAGGGCATTTACTAAACAGTAAATGGCGGACTGTAACCTAAATCTTAGCGTGTCTGAGATCAGTGTTACGGTTCGCCATTTATTTTTGACTCTTTTTTGATATGTCCTCCTGCTGTCGGCGGGGGTTCATATATACAAATTCCCATCCCTTTGGGAAGCTGGAGCAAAGCGGCCGGTTAGGTTAGGGTCTTTTCCGGCCGTATTGCTCACTTTGTAAAACAGTTATGTATTGGAGGTATATGAAAATAACTATTATGGGACACAGCCAACAGAGCGCTGTTTTAGCTAATGTTTTAGGCTATGAATGTGATGTAATGGTAGCTACGAAGATAACGACAGAGCAATACCAAAAAATAGAACCTTGTTTTCCGAGATTCCGGAAAACACCAACGATGAATAACATTGAGGTACTCAATGCATTGCTGTACGTGCTTGAACGTGGTTGTAAATGGAGAGCGTTACCGCCTGAATTCGGGAATTGGCACACAGTTTACACGCGATTGAGCCGCTGGGCAAAGTCCGGTGTGCTGCAAGAGGTCTTTATGTGTTTACAAGACATGGGTGTGATTCATAGTAAAATGCGAATTATGTCGTTGGATTGGCCGGCGTGAAAGTTATAATCAAATACACTAAAAAAACAGTTTATAAGAGGAGGGTTTGAAATGAAACAACATTATTTTGTTAAGAAAAAAGAAGAACACCACATGAATGTGATTATGCACAATGGCTATGATGCCTTACACGCCATATTTAACCATCTGCCGGAGCATATCATCCGGCACAGCCGGCGTGTAGCTGTTTTAGCGGCTGTTTTAGCGGCATATGTGCCGGAGGAGCAGCTACCGGAAGAAATAGATATGAAAACTTACCATATAGCGTTATCTTATGCGGGGCGCTACCATGAGATCGGCATTTACCTTGCGCGCAATGACATTAAACAGCGCCCCGTTATGGCAGAAAAGGTGTTGAACGAGTATTGGAACATGGATTTTGCACCGCAGTTTAATGAGATTGTTTTTGAGGCTGTGCGTGGTTGCCATGAGCGATTCGACGGTACGGGCTACCCGAATAAACTTCACGGCGATGAAATCCCTTTGTCTGCTCAGTTGGTCGGACTTGCCGATATGTTGGACGATATGGTTCATTACAGGAGCGGGAGATTTTCGCATGGCAACATCGCGCGCCGTGCCATGCAAGCTGCGAAAATACTGGAAAAGAAAGAAGATCTATTCGGGCCAAAAGCGATGGCGTGTTTTGAGCAAGTGCAGGATGAAATCTTTGCACTGTATTTGAATTACCACTGGGAGTATGAACATAGTTTTGCGTAGACAGTTTGAAAAAAGGATGAAATAAATGCACGAAAGAGCTTTTGTGTTTGTCGCATGGATTTATCAGCGTTACGGGCGTGTCGGGAGTTTCGTTTCTTTGTTGGTAGTCCTCGCCATTCTCGCGCTGCTACTCTACCTTTTGAATAGGCTGCCGGAGTCAAACAAGGTCGTTATATGGTCGAAGTGCAACTCGTGCAAGTATAAGCGAAAGCGCAGAGATTATCACAATACAGTGGTTTTAGATTGTCCGTGTTATGAGAAGCCATGTTGGAATCAGTTAAGGTCACCGGCATGCCCGCGAAAAGGTTATGAGGCGTGTATCGTGTGTGTTGAATCTAATCCGTTAGTTGTTATAAAGCGTGAAGACATTAGAGGTTAATTTGTGGTATTTGGTTTTTCGGGTTTTTGCGAGCCTTGCTTTTCTCCAAATACCACAGTTAATACATACGGGCTTGTGTTTTTGGTTTCACAAGCCGCTCAGTACAGCACGGACGGTATCCGATCCAAATTATTGAATAGTGACCTTGACACAGAAGAAACACTTGGGGAAGAAATGATACCGTCGGGGCGAATTTCAAACCCTGTTGAGCAAGCGGTGATGGAGCGGCTTTTGATTGAACAACTTTATGCCGCTATCGCAAGGCTCGATGAGTATGAGCGTGAACTGATTGCCGAACTCTACTTTGCGGACAAGTCCCAATCACAGTTAAGTAAGGAGACCGGAATATCACAGCAGCTCATCAGTTATCGAGCGAAGCAGACGATAAAAAAATTGCGGTTTTTGCTTGATGAAAAACTTTTTTGAAGTTTTTTAAGTAAATCTTTTGTAGATGCCCGAAATTCTTGCCTATAAGCAGTAGGGGGGGAATTCCCCGACAAACGGCGGCAGACTCTTTGAGTCTGCCGCCGTACTTATTTTTAAGAAATGAGGATGCTCAAATGATAAATACAATCAAACGTGGCGAGATTTACTACGCCGACCTAAACCCTGTCTTTGGATCGGAGCAAGGCGACACACGCCCTGTGCTGATTACGCAGAACGATATAGGCAACAAGCACAGCCCTACGCTTGTGGTTGTTCCGCTCACAACGAAAGTGAAAAAGAATATGATGCCCACTCATGTACTCATCCCACAGTCATGCGGACTGGAAATTGATTCGCTGGCTTTGACTGAGCAAATACGTACCATCGACCGCTCACGCCTCGGTAGTTATATTGGACGAATTGGCGCAGAGGAACAAGCTGCTATCGACAAAGCACTGGCTGTTAGTATTGGATTGGGTAGTGGTGTATGAACAAGGAGAAAATTTGGACACTCACCCTATGTCCGCGTTGCATATCCGATTTTGAAAAAGCCGGTTACACTCTCGTTAAACATGAATGGAAGGAAACCGCGGAGGCTTGTGAGTTTTGCCAAGTCGGCCGCGGTTTTGATTATGATGTGTATAGTGAAGACGGGAGGGGTTGTCCATGAGTTTTGCGCATAACTATGAAAAAAGTACAACCTATCACCGTCTACTCACGGAGCGTGCTTCATATAAATCATACTGGAAGATTGCAAATAAACGGTGATAAGGAGTATGCTCATGAATTTGATAAATCGGCAGATGCCAATGCCGCTTACAACTTATTACGAGAAAAAAATAGGCAGAACCATATACCGCATAACAACTGAATACAGCGGAAAAATTGACTTCGCTACGGCATTGGAGGAGTTGACAGTCCGAAAAATCCTTCGCGACGAGAAGGGAAGGCGGGAGCAAAATGCAAGCAAATAAAATTTTCGGCAAAAGAGGCTGCACTTTTCTGAAAAGCGCGCTATAATTAAAATGTAAATCGTTTCGTCAGCCTTGTGTTTTGCCTAATATTACGGAGGGTTTGATAATGGCAAAACAAAAACGCTACAAGGTTGGCATCTATGTCCGCCTTAGTAAAGAGGACGACAGAGCTGGAGAAAGTGTTTCAATCGAAAACCAAAAACTCATGCTCGAAAAATACGCGGAAGAAAAGGGGTGGAATGTTTACGAAATATATCAGGACGATGGGTTTAGTGGTACAAACCAAAATCGTCCGGCGTTTCAAAAAATGATTGTCGATGTAAAAGACGGCATCATTAACACGATCCTTATTAAAGACTTGTCACGGCTTGGAAGAAATTATTTGGAAGTTGGCAATCTTGCCGAAATATTCCTGCCCGAACACGGCTGTGAGTTGATTTCGCTAAACGAAAAATTAGATGATATGATGGTGTTCCGCAACTGGTTCAACGAACAGCACTCTAAGACTACAAGCACCAAAGTAAAGGCGGCAAAACGAATTTCGGCATCAAGTGGAAAATTCACGGGAACATATGCGCCGTATGGCTACCAAAAAGACCCGAACAACCGCCACCAGCTCGTCGTCGATGAGAACACCGCACCTGTTGTTCGCCGGATTTTTTCGATGAGAGCAGCAGGCACGGGGTTTCGAGCCATCGCCATGCACCTCAATGACGACGGAATTTCAACGCCGCGCGAAGTGTATTACAAAAACAAAGGAGAGAAAAACCCAACCAAAACCAGCCGCTTGTGGGGGCAAACTACCGTGCAAGACATTGCAAAAAACGAAGTGTACATCGGCAATTTGGTCGCCTGTAAATATGGCACATTGTCATACAAAAACCAAAAGCAAGTAAGAAAAGACCGTGACGAATGGGTACGTGTCGAAGGCACACACGAACCATTGGTTGACCTTGATTTATGGGAGCGTGTGCAAGAGTTCACTCACAAAAAATATCGTCCGAGTCGCAGAACAGATGGCGGAACAAACCTCTTTACAGGCTTGCTATATTGTTCCGATTGCGATTTCAAGCATCGCGGGAACGTAGAACGGCGCAAACGTAAAGACGGCAGCGAATATAAGCACGTTTCGTATATGTGCAGCACTTACGGGCGTAGCGGTAAAGCGGCCTGTACCATACATTCGATTGGCGAGAATGTGCTTATGGATTTGGTTGTTGCACATCTTCAAGGTTATGCTGAAAGGATAGAGTTTAACGAGGAGCGTATGCTTAGTGCGATATTAGCCGGGCAGACAAATAACAATTATTCCTCTGTCTATCTAAGCGAATTGGATGCTCACCTCAAGCAACTTGACAAACTCGACACGCTTATTGAAAGTTTGTATGAGGATAAAATATCGGGACTTGTCCCCGACAGTTTTTTCAAACGGCAAGTTCAGAAATACGAGCAGGAACGAGTTGAACGTTCAAAATCGGTTGCTATTCTCGAACATCGTGTAAGCAGAATTAAACCACTTGAAAATGGCGCTGAAAAATGGATGAGCATGGTTAGAGAATATGCAAGACTCGAAACACTCGACCCTGAAATGCTGAATTTGCTTATTGACCGCATTATCGTTGGAGAAACACAAATTATAAACGGTAGTCGTGAGTGCGACATTCGCATTGTCTATAACTACGTTGGTGACATTGATCGTCTAAGCCTATTGCCGCCACAGGCGGTGAACGCATGAAAATCTACAAAGTGGGCAAGTATATTCGTCTGTCAAATGAAAGCAAAGGCTATCACAAAAGCGGCGAAGATTCTGTCAGCATCGAAAATCAAGAAGCAATGCTTTCAAAGTTTATCGGCATGATGCCGGACTGGATTGAAACACGAACCTATGTAGACGACGGCGCAAGCGGCGCAAATTTCAACCGTCAAGGCTTTTTAGATATGATGGAAGATGTGCGTGCCGGAGTGATTAACCTTGTCATTGTAAAAGACCTCTCGCGCTTCGGGCGTAACTACCTCGAAGCCGGGCGCTATTTAGAGGAAGAACTCCCTGCGCTTGGTTGCCGTTTTGTCAGTTTGTCTGATGGCATTGACACCGAAAACGGCGAGAACGACATTATGCCATTCCTAAATGCCGTAAATGATTTTTATGTGCGCGATGTCCGCCGCCGAATCAAGTCTGTGATGACGGCAAAAGCAAAAGAGGGTCATAAACTTTCGGGAACTACGCCGTATGGCTATGACATCAATCCAAAGGAACGTCATCGTCTAATCATTGACAGTTACGCTTCCAATGTGGTTCGCAAAATGTTTGAACTAAGAGCGACCGGCATGGGGTATTCAAAAGTAGCAGGTGAACTGAACAAGGAAAACATCCTACCGCCAAGATTGTACTACTTCAAACGGCAAGAGCGCGAAACAACAGCCATCATCACCGCTATTTGGACATCCCGCACGGTGAAACTGATGCTGAACAACGAAGTATATATCGGACATACTGTTTCGCTCAAACGCGGCACTCGTTCTTATCGTGACAGTCGGGAATATAAACGCGACGAGAATGAGTGGATAAGAGTTGAAAACACTCACTCTGCCATCATTGACATCGAATTATGGGACAAGGTGCAAGCGCTTAATAATGCTGTAAAAGCAAATGCGGCAAATGCAAGTGAACCAAAGCAAAGCCTATTTTCGGGATTGGTTGTCTGCTCGGATTGTTGTACAAAGATGGGTTATATCAAGCGGCAAGAGGTGAAGAAAGATGGTCGAATAGCCGCCTTTGGTGCATATGGCTGTCGTACCTACACTCGAAGTGGCGGCACAGCCTGCTCCACGCACAGGATTTTGGAGAAAAATCTAAAAGTCATCGTACTATCGCAAATCAGCGAAATGGCACAGCAAATCAAGATAGATGAAAGCGGCATTGCAAAACAGCTCATGGAACGTCTTGTCGGCGATCAAAAAACGGACACATCTGCCGTGATAAGAGAAGTACGCAAATTAGAGCAACAACTCTATGTACTCGACAATCAAATTGAAGTTTTGTATGACGATAGATTCGATGAGCGCATCACCAACGCCGAGTTTGCCGAAAGAGCAAGTCGAATCGAAGCAAGTCGCGCGATTGCCGAAAGCAGATTTGAACTACTGAACCAATCCATTGAGGAAGTCAAAGACAAGCATTTTGATATTAGCAGATGGACTTCCTTGATAAAAGAAAAATCCACCGCTTTGGAGGTGGACAGAGAATTACTCGAAGCCTTGATTGAGAAAATTGAGATAGGTGAGCGAGTGGTAACAGATGGGGGGACAACGCAAGATATAAGGATTTTTTACAGACACGTCGGATGTATTACAACGCCTTCTCTATAAACGAATGTATATCAATGTGACGGCTTACGAAAGCATATTTTCTCAACGTACAGATGTATGTAAAAACACGATTGAGCGTAAACGATAAAATCGCCAAAATGTTCGCCCGCAAGGTCTGTTCCGGCCATGTGGCGTAAATCTCGCTGCTTGCTACGTTTGTCATATATACAAAACGCCCAAACAGCGTTGAAAGTGCCTGTCAATAAGAGAATTATATCATATTTTCAATGAAAATGTCAAATGAAATATAAACCACACTTCGCCTTTCCCCTTAGATACGAAACCACAAAAAAGCACAGCCTGTCATAGGGTGGCGTAGCCATTCATCTTGACCCTTGACAGTAGCTGTGTCTTTTTTGTTAGAATATCGAAACAGGGAAAGGGATAGTATCACCTTAATTCGGAATACCGTCATTGCGTTGTAACTTGCCGTCATTCCTCGCCGTTCCGTTTTCGCCGTCAATCGCTTGTAATAATTTTGCGATTTCCTTTATTCGCTCCTCAAACTCTGTTGGCTCGAACCCCTCACAATTCAAATATTTTTCAGCCACTGCGCCGTTTTGTATCAAACGGCGTGTTCGTGATTTACGTTCCTTTTCTTTTATTCGAGCAACAACAGTCTGCTCTTGCTTTTTCATCGTCGCTATTTTTTCTCGTATATTTTGCAATCGTTTTTCGTCCTTTTCGTCCATAAGATTTCCCCTCCCAGTTGTCATCGTTCACCATAGCACTACATTTTCAATATATGCACTTGGCATATAAAATGTGCTATGGCGAACATCACTTTTGCGCCCATCATTTTAGCAAACTTACGTCTGCTAAAATTGCCGAAAATTTATAGCCGTGCCATAAATCTTCGACTGCGCAAAAGTCTGAAAAGCGCACTTATACGTTCTAACGAACGTGTGCGCCACTTGGCGTGGAGCTTGCAAATTCGCTCACGCTCCTTTGCCCTTAATAAAAATCGCTCGCACGTTTTACACGGTGCGAGCATATTTTATTAAGGAATCGCACTATCGTGTAGTGCGGAAAGGCGAGGGGCGTTATGGCAATTTATCATCTTCACGCACAGATAATCAAGCGGAGCGCAGGGCGTTCATCGGTTGCCGCTGCTGCATATCGTGCAGGCGAAAAATTGCATAACGAATATGACGGAATAACGCACGACTATACCCGTAAATCGGGTGTTGTACATTCCGAGATTATGCTACCTCAAAATGCACCGAAAGAATTTCAAAACCGCCCCATTCTTTGGAATGCCGTTGAGAAATCCGAAAAGCGCAAGGATTCGCAAACGGCACGAGAAATAGACATTGCCTTGCCTGTCGAATTTGATTTACAAGAACAAATCGAGCTTGTCCGTGACTATATCAAAGACAATTTCGTTGATAAAGGAATGTGCGCTGATTTTGCTATTCACGACAAGCAAGACGGCAACCCCCATGCGCATATAATGCTAACTACTCGTGAAGTTTCCGCAAAAGGCTTTGAGGGCAAAAATCGAGATTGGAACAAGACGGAGCTTTTAGAGCAATGGCGTGAGAGTTGGGCTGACATTTGCAATGAGCGGTTGCAAGAAAAAGGACTTGACGAGCGGATAGACCATCGCACATTAAAAGCACAAGGCATTGACCGAGAGCCAACAATCCATATTGGCGCAATAGCGAAGGCTATGGAAAAGGCAGGGCGTGATAGTGACCGTGTTAGAGAGTATCAAGAAATCGTATCACAAAACAAAACAGCAAAACCCCAAATCACAGCGGAATATATGCACGAGTTAAAACAGGGGCATTTCATCCTTGATAAAGAAATCAATGCCATAAAACAAAAATCCGCCGAAACACGGCGAGAAATTCAGTCTTTGCGATTTAAGAGCGAAAGAATAACCGAGCGAGCGCAAAATATCGAAGTCTTGAAAAAGCGAATTGCGGATTTGAAATCCGAGCGACAACAAACAGGGCTTTTCAAAAGCAAAGGATTTTACGATAGCCAAATACAACAGATTGAAAATTCGTTTAATCAAGCGACAAACACTTTCAAGCGTGAATTTTATGTTATTCCCGAAGAAGCGACCGCCGAAGCAAAACGGCTTGAATACAAGGCAAAAGATATGGAGCGTTCAAGCGAGCGGTTACAAGACAGGCTTGCTCCGCTTGTGGCTGAAAAAGACATTTTTGCGTTTGAATATCAAAGGCAAAAGTTATTTGCGGAAGTTGCCCATGATGGGCAGAAGATTAAAGATGACTTGATAGGGCTTGATAAAAAGCATTTGCAAAGTCTAACGCCAAAAGAAAAACTTGCATACACCCAAAGCGAACGATTGCTTGAAATGATAAACGAGCGGAGTTTTCAACGGATTTTAGACGAAGTTGCGCCCGAACAGGCGTATAAATTGATTAAACTGCGTGAGCGTGAAAGGGCAAGGGAGTATGAAAGGGTTTGGTATAGGTAGGGTTTTGATAGTTATGTGGCGAAATATAGTTTGAGAAAGAGAAAGGAATCAGATATGGTGTTTGGAAATCCGTTTATGTATAGGTATTTGGAGTATCAAAAAAAATACAAAAATATAAATCCTGACAGAGAAAGCATGAGAAAACTCCTTTTAGAAGTGAAAGAAATGGGTTCTCATAAAAGAGGATTCGCACTTGTTGAACTCCGAAAAGCGTGGAACAGAGCAACAAATGAAATGCCTCGGCAAGAGCAAAAAAAGCTACTTAATGAAATCAAAAGTGATTTTCCAAATATGAGTTTCTAAGTTTATTTTATATTTTATTGTTGAAAAGCTCCCCATAATATGATATAATAATTATCATATTATGGGGAGCTTATTTGCAATGGATATTATTATTATAGCTGCTGTTTTGACTTCAATAAGTGTTTTATTAGGCTTATATGACCGTTTCATTAAAGATGGCAAAGTTTACAAAAGAATAAAAGGTTTTTGTAAGAAACATAAAAAGCTAAGTATAGTTATTCTAGCGGTAATAATAGCTTTTTCAATATCAATTTCATTTGTTTTGGGTTACATAAACAGAGAGCCAAATCCCAATGTTCCTGATACTTCTGACACGCCAAACATAACACAAAATGACGATTCAGAAGATGAAACGGCGAATAATCATTTGTATGAGAATACAGAGCAAACACCATTGACGATAACATCAAATTATAGAATGTTACGAACGCATTCAGGTCCAGTCATTGTAGAAAGTGGTACACTGACAATAAACGGAATTCTTACAGGGCGTTTAACTGTACTTAGTGGGGCGAACGTGGTTATTAATGGCACGCATACTGGCTCTTTGATTGTATATTCCGGCGCAGAAGTTACTATATCTGGAGTGCATACAGGTTCAATAACAAACAACGGAAGAGTTACTATTCGAAGGGGCACTACCAATGGAAGTCGTAGTGGTAATGGTGAATTTTTATATGAAAATCCTTAATAGTGGCAAACAGCAGAATATCAATATATGAAATAAATAAGAACAAACCCAATTTGAAATTTATCCCCTTCCATAGAATAAACTTTCTATGAAAGGGGATTTTTTATGACCATCTACGGATACATCAGAGTATCAAGCACAGACCAAAATGAGGACAGACAACTTATATCACTACAAGAATTGAATATATCAGCAAATAATATATTTACGGACAAGCAATCGGGCAAGGATTTTGACCGCCCGAATTATCAAAAGTTATTGAAATGCTTACAACAAGGCGATTTACTGTACATAAAAAGCATTGACCGCTTAGGGCGCAACTATGAAGAAATTCAAAACCAATGGCGCATACTTACCAAAGAAAAAGGCGTTGATATTGTTGTACTTGATATGGAACTACTCGACACACGCAAAGAAAAGAATTTGCTTGGCACATTCATTGCCGATTTAGTTTTGCAAGTGCTGTCATTCGTTGCACAAACCGAGCGAGAGAGCATACACAAACGGCAAGCCGAGGGCATAGCCGCCGCCAAAGCAAGGGGCGTGAGATTTGGCAGACCACCGAAACAACCGCCCGACAACTTCGGGGAGTTAGTGCGGAAATGGGAGCGAAAACAAATTACCTTTGATAAAGTGCTTGTGCTTTGCGACATGAAAGAAACGAGTTTCTATAAATATCTGCGTGAGTATCGAATAAAGCAGGAAAAATAATAACGACTTCGTAAAGGTACACTTTTACGAAGTCGTTTAACTTAGAACATTATAACCGATTTCTTTGATTTTTGCAATAGGTTTTGCGAAAATATTTTTTGAAAACACAAAATGAGCTATCTTTTGCGACAAAAATAGCTTTGTGATACGTTTTTGTAAAAGTGTACTTTTGCGGAATGGTTGCAAGTGAAAAATAGTTATGAACAAATTTCATGCGCGCCAAACGTGATATAATAGTAGAAATTTTAAAAACGACAAGGGGATATTTATGAGTATTAGAAAAAAACTAAATCAACAATCAGCTAATGAAGCGGAAGCAGTCGCAAAGATTAATAGCCTCCCAAACACAAAACGCTATCCTTTCCGCAAACTTGCTCTTACAATTTTGGTTGTAGCAAAGGTTTTATCTTTCACAGCTTGTGGCGGTGATCCTGTTGTTCCTCCAGAAACTCCGGGCTATGTGACTCCAGAGATTCCGGAGACACCAGAAACTCCAACAACTCCACCTGAGAACGGACCGGGCTACTATACTCCACCGACGACTCCAGAAACTCCAACAACTCCAGAAGAGCCAGGAACTGGCGAAACACCGATTGATCGCAGAAGACATACTGAAATTAGGACAGGAACGGATTCTGCATCTCCTGTTGGCCTTGGGATTTCTGCAAGGGGAACTGGTAATCTAACTTCTGAACAGAAACAGGCGTTCTTGCGAGAGGTCGCTGAAGATATCAACTATGCCTTCGCCGAGCAGCTTAATGGACCAGATGGGGCTGTCGCAAAATTTAATTGGCATTTTACACCTCAACCAAACCCGGCATTAGGGGACGGAGGCCACTCTGGTTGGATCACCCTTGATATCCCATCAACTGGTCAGTCTCTTGTTGTTACTTCTGCTAATTTTGGCCCTCGCGGTGCTCATAATGTCGACTTTGATCCGGGACATGGTCAACGCGTTATTACCGTTACTCCTGAGACTTTCGCTGATTTCTTAACTAACCAGGGGGTTAGGTAGCTAAATAAACCATTGTACCGCTCGAAAATTCGGGCGGTATTTTTCTATCCTCAAAAACATATAGATAATAAAATTAGCTATAAAAGGGTGGATAATATGAGTACAGAAATGAAGTGGGGAGATATATTGCCGTCGTTGAAGTTGGCAGGCAGGTTGTTTGTGGGGCTTTCCAAGGGTGCTTGGTGGTTAGGTAGTAAGTCAGTATCAACAAAGCCGAAAAGCAAAACGAATACTAATGACACTTTTTCAGAGTTGCAACATTGGCATAAAAAAGGTGTTGTTTTCGGTAAAAGTCCAGAAAAACACCTTTGCGTAAATAAAATGTACGATAAATATGTAGGGAAACCCGAAACATTAGATGGTCATGTATTAGTCGTTGGCGGTGTTGGTTCGGGCAAAAGCTCGTGTATTGCAATCCCCACATTGCGAATTTTTAAGGGTAGTATTTTTGCTATTGATATTAAAGGTGAGTTGGAAAAGGAAACTAGGGTTCATCGTAATAGTAATCGTAGGATTAGACTTGATACACTACCACTAAGGTCAAAAACATTTTCGCCTGGGTAAAGTAAATGCGATAATAGACGGATTAGCGACCCTGCGGAGTAAGAAAATCACCATTTGCCTAATCATACAAAGCCTTGCGCAGTTGGATTTAATATATGGCATGAACGAACGCAAGGTAATTTCAGATACTTGTGCGTACAAGGCGATTCTATCCGCAACGGACGCAGAAACGCAAGAATATTTCTCACGCCTTGTCGGGACATATGACAAAGAAGTTAAGCAACGAGGAACACAGAGTAGTGCGTTTCTAAATTTCCCACAGGGGAAATCAACTAATACATACGAAATGGAAAAGCGGATTATCAAGCCAGAGGAGTTCGCAACACTCAAAGACATTGTGCTTTTAACGCCATTCGGTAATTTACGAGTGATTAAGCAGCCATATTATTTGAAAGATTAAAATGCAATAGCAATCAAGGGTTATGCCAAGTTGTGGCATAACCCTTTGTTAATTGTATTTATGTTCTGTTGTCAAGGTAGTATTTAGAACTTTTTACCTACGGCAAAAACTTCAAAATCTCCACCTTGACAAGTGATTGTGCGGTGCAATATTTATCATTGCTTAAAAACTATATCATAAATTTTAACTTTTCTTTTTTGTCTGCCTCTTTCCCCTATTCCTAATTTTTGATTTTCAAGAACAATTTTTTCAACGAATTGCATTAAAAACATTCGCTTTTCTGGTTTAGAAAGATTTGACCAATTTTCTTTTACACTTTGCGCAATTTCTATTTTGTTATCTGTAACCTCTTCTGTTTCTAAACGCAAACGCTCTAATTCTTCTATTATGATTTGCTTGTCATCGTCAATCATAGTTTTGGCTTGACGATATTCAGTAATGCTCAAAGTGTTTTTAACATAAAAATCCAACGCTTCACGTTCTTTGGCTTCAAAATGACTTAGCTTTTTTTCATATTCTGAAATTTGTTGTTGCTGTTCTTGTTTCGTTTGCTCTAATTCATGGACGTGCAAGGCGTTTTTATTTTCAAAGTCAGCTATATTTTCTATATATTCGCAAAATGCTTTTTCAAGTTTTTTTCCACTAACGCTACTTGCATCACATTCACCGACCGCCATGTTTGAACAATCATAATTCGTAGAAAAACTAATACTTCCGTCTTTCAATTTACTATATGAATTATGGGTGTTCATTTTATATCCGCATTTTGCACAAATCAAAAATCCTGAATAATAATTTTCTTCATTTGGTGTTTTTCGTGGTGATATTCGAGGAATTTTAGATAAACGCTTTTGCGCCTTTTCAAAAATTTCATTTGTTATAATAGCTTCGTGTTGCCCTTGAACTGTATATGCACGTTCTTCGTCTTGAAAATGATGTCTTACTTCACCTATGTAATTATTGTTTGCAAGTACATTCTTCACTCCGTTTGATGACCATTTTACATTATGTTTCGTTGGAATTTCTCGAAGGTTCAATCTTCGTGCAATTTGGGTCATGCTTATTCCTTTATTAGCGTATAAGTCAAATATTTCACGCACTATTATTGCTTCATGTTCAATGATAGTTTGTATTTTTTCTCCATTCGGACGTTCATAACCATAACTTGCTGTATGTGAACAAAGAGTATATCCCTCTTTAACTTTACGTTCTCGCCCCAGTATAATCCTTTCGGATATATTTTCACGTTCAAATTCTGCAAATATACCGATAATCTTTAAGAACATTCGCCCCGAAGCTGTTTGCGTATCTATACTTTCCATCAAAGAGTTGAAAGTACAATTATGCTCGCTGAATAAATCAATAAGATAAATTAAATCTGATGTACTTCGTGTCAAGCGGTCAATCTTAAAAATTAAAACGTTTTTGACTTTGCCCTTTTTGATGTCTTCAACTAATCGGTTCATTTCGGGACGTTCGGTAATATTTTTACCGCTTATACCCTCGTCGATATAAACATCGTAAAGTGTCCAATCCTTAATTCGGGCATAATCTTTTAATTTTTGTTCTTGTCCACGAACTGAATATCCCTCTTTGGCTTGCTCCTCTGTTGATACTCTTACATAAATTCCTGTTTCCATTACTTTTCACTCCTATCATTTTTTTCTGATAGGCGTTTTTCTAACTGTTCTTGTTTCTTCTGACGAATAGCAACATCAAGAAAGAATTTTATCATTTCATTTTGTAATTCCTTTGGTAAAATGATTTTTTCTTCTTTCTCCATGTGCTTCACCTCTTATGCAATTTATGCTAAAAGAGGCTTGTCATATAACTAAAAATCCGCAAAGGCTTGTCCTCTGCGGATTTGGTATTTTGTATATATCACATTTTTGATATAGTCGGCAAACGGCACATAAAATCGCCTCGCACCTGTGTTTTGCGGCATACCGTCATGCACGACGACAATTTCCGGCACGACTGGTTTGGGCAGCACGACAAGCCCCGTTGTTTCAGGCAGAGGCTTGACTTCATCTTCAGGAATTTTGGGAGGAAAGTTGCCCCACAGCGTATGGTCGCTGATCTTGACAGTTTCCGCGCCCACGCCGCCTGTTACCGAGTGGAGTTCGACTTGCAAAAATGAGCCGGTATCGGGCAAGATCTGCACGCCTTTGACTGTCACAGGCTCGTAGCCCTCCAGATCGACCGTTACATCATACTCACTGTATGGCATATGGTCGGATGGTTGCAAGGAGTGTTCCTCCGGCGGCGCGGGCAGAATAGCGATAGGCGTTTGCCCCGAGCTGTCGGTCACCATTTCCTCTACGGTAATGTTGCTTTCGTCATGCGGCATTACGCGCACACGAGCGTTGGGTGCGGGATGCGCCATATCGCTTGCCACAGCGTCAATTTGCAGACGTCCGCGGGCAGGCAGGTTTGGGTCATTCATGGCGTAAATCATACATTTTTGCCTCCTCCATTGATTGTTCAGTTCACAATATGCGAATTTTGCATAGACTGTGTAAGGGAAACGCACTCGAATGTCCCGTGCAAACAACTCTTGGAGGTCATATATGCTCCCTTTCATCTCCTATGTCCGCCCTGCCGCACCCGCCCCCAACATTGCGCCGAGTTATCCCGGCACAATGGATGTCCGCGATCATCTGCCCAACGCCTTACATACCTGCGTGTATCTTTGGACAAAGAGCAACGGGCGGTTTTGGATGTTTCCGACTGCTATTTTGCCGGGCGATGTACTGGTTGGATATCAGTGGGACAGAGGCTTTTGGCGTAATTTCTCGCTGTCACTTGCCGATATAGACGCCTTTCACTAACGATGGAGGTTATTGTCAAACATAGCGGCAGCCTGCCTGCTATCGAAGGCGTTACGACGGAAGATTTGGGCGATGGCTTTTCCATTTTGACGTTGCCGCCGAAACGTATTGCCGACTTGTATAGCTATCCCGAAATTGAATATATCGAACTGCCCAAAAGGCTGACACCACAGCTGCGGCAAGGCATGGACGCAGCCTGCATTACACCGGTGCTGCAACGATATGGATTGACTGGTCAAGGCGTTGCCATCGGCATCATTGACTCGGGCATTGATGGCAGACACGCTGATTTCCAAGGGCGCATTCTCGCAGTATTTGATATCGAAAGCAGCACAGAGTATACAGAGAACATCCCCAACGTAGACCAGTTGGGGCACGGCACGGCGGTGGCTGGCATTGCGGCGGGTGTTGCCCCTGAAGCATCGCTGCTGGTTGCCAAGTTGGGGAGCGGGGCACAAACGACTGACATTATGCGCGGGCTGAATTACCTTAGCGGCAAGGCATTGGCATTGCGTTTGCCGTTGGTCGTCAATCTCAGCTATGGCACCAACCACGGCGCGCATGACGGCAGCTCGCTATTTGAAACTTACATTGATGCCGTCGCACGGCGTTGGAAGACTGTCATCGTTGCGGCAGCGGGCAACGAAGGCTTTACCGGCCATCATTACGGTGGCATGATCGCCACGGGGCAGACGTTGAATATTGATTTCACGATTGGTGGCGGTTTGCCATCAGTCTATCTCACGCTATGGAAGCACTTTTCTGATGACTTTACCATAGAGCTTATCGCGCCAAACGGACAATCGACCGGTTCTCTTGATCCACGCACACCTGTCAAATCGTTTTCCCTCTCCGGCACAACTGCGGCAGTCCACTACGGGCAACCATCCTTTTACAGCGGACGGCAGGAAGTTTTTGTATCATTTGGCGCAAACGCAGCAGGACTATGGCAGTTGCGGCTGACGGGGCGAGAAATTGTTGACGGTGAGTTTCATGTTTGGCTGCCGACGCTGGAAGAAGTCGGTACGGATACAGCTTTCCTGCGCCCCGACCCAGGCCTTACCATCACCCTGCCCGCGACTTCGCAATCTGTTATATCTGTCGGCGGTTACAACTCACGGTTTAACACTGCCGCTGACTTTTCAGGGCGCGGGTTTACATATGCTATTGTTTACCCAAAGCCCGATTTAGTGGCGCCGGCGGTCGATATTTTGTCGGCACGCAGCAGCGGAGGCTACGACAGTTTCACCGGCACAAGCATGGCGGCACCCTTTGTCACAGGTGCCGCAGCCCTTATGATGGAGTGGGGCATCGTACAGGGCAACGACTTGTTTTTATACGGGCAGCGGGTTAAAGCGTTTTTGCAGCGCGGCGCGGTACGGCAATCGGGAGTGACGTATCCCAATCCTGTATGGGGCTATGGGCGTCTGTGTTTGGAGCAGACGATGTTAGCTCTAAATAGTCAGAATTTAGGATGAAAGGCTGCCACCTGCGAGCTGATAACCCACCTGTCACGCAAAAATGTTCCGCCTCTCCCGAAGGGAATTAGGGAATTTTTGTAATGATGCCGTTTTTTTAGTGCGCAGGTCACATGAGGCGCGGCCCCTACAACTTGAAAGGACAGATTGCCATGGACACCAACAATCTTCAAGATTTTATTCTTTCGCCGGATACAGTGCCGTTGATTGTGTATACCGATATATTGACACCGGCATTTTTGGCCGATAATCCAAATATCCAGCTCGGCAAATCGTTTCCGGGCGGGTACACGATTATCTACACCGACCGCGCATATGCTGAGCAGGTCATTGATTTGATTTACAGCGCGTCGCATAATTTGCTTCCTTTGATATTTGGCTTGATGGGCGAAGCCGAACTGACGGCTTCGGGCATTACGCAGGTGCAACAGCACCCCGCATTGGACTTGCGCGGCCATGGCGTACTCCTGGGATTCATCGATACCGGCATTGACTATACACAAAATGCCTTTCGCTATGAAGACGGCAGCAGCAAGATTGCCGCCATTTGGGATCAGACAATGCGCGGGCGACCGCCCGAAGGGTATCACTATGGCAGTGAGTACAGCAACAATGATATCAACGCGGCGTTGTTATCAGACAATCCGCAAGAGCTTGTACCGCACCAAGACACCGCCGGACACGGCACGTTTTTGGCCTCGGTAGCAGGTAGCCGTGAGCCGGGAACATATATCGGCGCGGCACCGGACGCCGAGATCATCGCGGTTAAACTCAAGCGCGCGCAACCGTATGTTTGTGAGTATTTCCTTGTCCCGCCCGAGCTGAAAGATGTTTACGCCACCGATGATATTATGATGGGAGTGCAATACATTCTCGACACAGCGCGCAAGTTAGGCCGCCCGGTTGCGATTTGCTTAGGGCTTGGCTCAAACATCGGTAGTCACAACGGCTTTACGGCCTTAGAGGAGTATTTATCAAACATTGCCGGCATTCCAGGTACAGCGATGTGCGTAGCGGCAGGCAATGAGAGTCAATCAGGACATCATACCATGGGACGGCTGGGTAACACAGGAGATACACAAGACATCGACCTGCGCGTGGGTACGGCAGCACAGGATATTTATTTGTCCATTTGGAACTATGCTGTTGATAGGCTGTCAGTATCGATACGAACGCCGACGGGACTGCAGATCGCGCGTATTCCGGCGCGTTCGGACGAAACATTTACACAGCGGCTGCCATTGGAGCGGTCAATGGTATCGGTAACATATCAATTCCCCATTCAGCGCAGCGGCGAACAGTTGACTCGCATTAAAATATGGTCAGCAACACAAGGTGTTTGGCGTATTACAGTACACGGCGATGTAGTGTTGGACGGTACGTATCACGCCTGGCTGCCGGTGACGGCGTTGTCGCCGCCCAACATACAGTTTCTTTCGCCCGTACCGAATTATACCGTGACGGCACCGGCGACGGCCGTCGGTGTGATCACCTGCGGGGCATATGATTCGCGCAGCGGGGCGTTGTCGCCTACCAGTTCGTGGGGGCCGACACGGCTGCCGGCCATTGCGCCTGATTTGGTGGCACCGGGGGTCGATGTGACAGGAATTTTTCCCTACGGGCACGGCACAATGGGTGGCACGAGCGTTGCGGCAGCCATTACGGCGGGGGCATGCGCACTGATGTTGCAATGGGGCGTAGTGGAGGGCCATGACGCGTCGTATGACTCGTTTCGCATTCGTGCCAAACTGATTGCGGGGTGCGACCGCACGGCGGGGCTGGCGTATCCCAATAATCAGTGGGGGTTCGGGCGACTGAATTTAATGGCGACGTTTGAAGGGCTGCGGCCGGTGTAGGGCGATTGCGAGACCCCTTTGATTAAAATTTCTTTATAACAAGTCAACCATTCGACAAGTTTCGATTAGACACCTAGAGAAATATGTGATATGCTATATTTAAACTTGATGATTGCGCATAAAAAGCCCATCTAAAATACTACATATGGAGGAAGAAACATGAGACAAGCAAAAACTATATCCGCCGCCCGCAGATGGGTGGCCACTGTCCTTGCGCTGTGTATGGTATTAGTTATGCTGCCGGCGTCGGCGGAGCGCGGAAAACCCGAATCTGCAGTACAATTTGAAGTCTACGAGTTGTCCGATACCGAGTTGATTGATGTGCTGGTCGACGACCCGGGATTTGCCGAATTTATCGGCACGTTTGACGGGTTGGAGGCTACGGAGGCTGAACTTTCGGTTGCGGCAAGCGCAGATGCTGCCGCGGCGGGCAGGGGTGCTGACAACATGCCGCTAAATGAAAATGCAATGGTTCAGCTTAACGCGTTGTATTCACTTTATGTGCAAGGGGTCGAGGATGCGAACAGGTGGATTGAGGAGACGACCATTGATTCGTCGGGCTACGAAAACATGTGGTACATGATTGATTTTGAAAACGATACCAGCGGGTACTATTTTGTGACGAATGCAGGTATTGAACGTGTTGAGCCGAGCTTTGCGCCCAATCCGCCGGAGGTGAGAGCTATCCGACAAGCGTTGCTTGCGCCGTATTCAATTGTGAATATACGGGAGATGAGTGGGAGTAGCGTACGGTTTGAGGATTTGTTGATGCCGTTGGCTATTGGGCCAGGAATAACGCCTTATCCGTTTTGGTTCTTAACAAATCCTGTTTCCGCCATTGGAGAACTGTACCTTCACTACAGAATTGGCAACGTTACACATTTTGGTACGGCTACAGCATTTTTGATATGTACTCGTTTGGGATTAACGTCTGGACACGTTTTGCGGATTCCAAGTGCAACGGGGCTTTCGTTTAATCTTCAATTGCTTCTGCTCAATCCTTTCCACTTCCGTACAGTTTCCAATGCATGGGTCCACACGCGATGGTCAGTAAACCAAGATCCGCAATATGATAAAGGGATAATCGGATTTTCTGCCGGAACTTTTCCCGGGGCGGGGAGTTTTATGCTTCGCACGTCTTCGCCTGGAAATAACCCTCCTGCACCCGATGTTCAAATTATTGGGATAGCAGCACATCATAGCGGAGAGTCGCCCGCATTTCAAGGCAGACAGAGGTGGTCTTTTGGCGATACACGTCCGCGTGAACCTCATTGGACCCTCCCTGGTGGAAATGTTTTTTATTCCCATATCTTTACTGCGCCCGGCATGAGCGGCAGTCCTGTAATGAGCAATTTTGACGGCCGTGTTCTAGGGATTAATAGCGGCACAGCATTAGCATTGGCTGTAACTGTTAGAATTACGCCTGCTTTTAACACACAGATAAATGTTATAAGGCAGCAGTTTGGCGGGCCACCCATACAGTAAAAGTATAATTATCATGAGGAGATGGCGTTATGAAACATTTACAATTGTTAGCAATCGTTGCGGCTTTTATTTTACTTATAGGGTGCACGAGCACGACCGGCAACCAGCCGACCCCACCTCAATTTGTTGAGTCGACTACATCTGAAACGACCGAGCCCATACGCTTAGAAACGCCAATACCCGAACCTACGGAGTTTACCTTTCCCCTCGGCGATTTTCCCGGAGAGATAACAGCGTCGGTGATGGATATTGATGAGTACAACAGAGTCAGAATGACATTCACCACAACTGTGCAAGAGCCTTATGTCGTGTGGGTTTCATATATGCACCACGTTGAAAAAGAAGTGAGCGGCGAGTGGGTTGCCGCAGTATTATGTGATAATTGTTTTTGGGTCAGCGGCGGTGTAGAGGCGGAACGTCATATGATATTAGGCATGTGGAGCGAAGAAGAGGCGTATGCACATATGGTCAATTATGGTTTTTTAAGAGCAGGAGAGATTCATGAGACCACCCCTGTGCGAATTTGCACTCCTGCATCAAGTCCGCATTGGATGACCTTTACCGATGAGCCCGGTCATTATCGCGCTGTCAACAATGTCAAGTTGATGCGTGAAGATGGCGTAGATGAAAACGGCGAAATTATACACACCACTGTTTGGCAAGGTGAAGTCTACGCCGAGTTTACGGTTGTAGAGTAGGTGAGGCTCTTTTTCTTGAGAAGAATGTTGATGGTGAGTGGGTTGATACATTAGAAACAGGGGCATGGAATGACATTGCCAGATCCTTGAGACATGGCGATTCACACAGCTTTACCGTTGTAAATGCCGACTTTGATGTTAACGATAGGGATAACTTCAGCCGTCAGCTTGTAAACCAACTCTACGTCAACAAACTTTTGCCGGGAGTGTATCGTATTATGCCGGCGCCGATTTCTAAGTGGATTATTGGTGAAATAGAGCTTGTTTGGGTGAGCGAAATTTAGTTGTGGGATACCCGACACTAGACAACCCATTCGCGCCTACTCCAAGTCGAGGAAGGATGGTTGAGTCTCAAGGAGGACCACATAGCCAAAGCGATAGGAGTTGGGAGGGAAATCTTGTTTTTTATCGCACTTTTACAACGAGCGGAATAAGTGGTGCTCCTGCTATGATTGGCTGTGCCGGACAGCGATATTCTGTACGGGGAATTAACCAAGGAAGAAGAACCATTGACGGCGTACAATATGCCAGAATTATTAGAATTACAGCAACTCTTTCGATTATGATAAACCACTTAAGAAATCAATAACGTTGCCAACTCCATAAACCACAGTGTAAAGGAGACAAAAACATGAAAAAGCTATGCCTTGCATTCCTTGTCATCACAGTAGTTCTTACGTTCGTTGGTTGTCATACCAGCACTGACCTTATGGGTGTCGACGGCTCAACAGAAGTTTCATCATTGCCGGAACATACGCCGAAGATTGTCCAAAGTGCGGCTTCAGAGTTGCCGGATGGTGTGACGCTTACCATTGAGTACGAAATAGAAGATGGCCGGCTTGAGACAATATCAGCGGTGTTAACGAATGTAGCAGGTGATGCGCTTACTCACGTTTATGATCTTTTTCTTGAAAAGAATGTTGATGGTGAGTGGGTCGATCTGTTGGGCTCAGCAAGTTGGACCGATGGGCCTCCATCCTCTTTGGCACAGGGTGAATCATGGGCGTTTACCGTTGTAAATGCCGACTTTGATGTTAACGATAGGGATAACTTCAGCCGTCAACTTGTAAACAGGCTCTACGTCAACGAACTTTTGCCGGGAATGTATCGTATTATGCCGGCGCCGATTTCTAAGTGGATTATTGGTGAAGTAGAGCCTGTTTGGGTGAGCGAAATTTATGTGGAGTTTATGATTGTGGAGTAACGGCACACCCAAAGAGCGCGGCGTGTGCCGCGCTCTTTTCTTTGACGTTGACAGGTGCACCGCATTTGTGGTATACTGAACGCTACCCTTTATTAAGGAGAGCATATGCAACGCACAGGTGCTGAAATTTTAATGGAGTGTCTGCTCGAACAGGGCGTTGACACCATTTTTGGCTACCCCGGCGGGCGCATTATGCCTGTTTACGATGCCTTGTACGCCTACTCTGACCGCATTGCGCACATTTTGACTGCCCATGAGCAGGGTGCCAGCCACGCGGCGGACGGCTATGCGCGTTCATCGGGCAAGGTCGGCGTGTGCTTTGCCACATCGGGGCCGGGGGCAACGAACTTGGTGACAGGCATTGCAACAGCGTATATGGACTCTTCGCCGGTTGTTTTTATTACGGCCAATGTCAACGAAGCGTTGATTGGAAAAGACTCATTTCAAGAGGTTGATATTGTCGGCATTACGATGCCGATTACCAAATGCAATTATTTGGTGCGCGATGTCGATACGCTGGCCGATGTTGTGCGCGAAGCCTTTGCTGTCGCCCGCGGCGGCCGGCCGGGGCCTGTGTTGATTGACCTTTTATATGATGTAACTGTGGCAAAAGCCGAATACCAGCCGCTCCCGCGCGAAAAGCACCACGAAAGCGGCAGATTGTTATTGCGCAAGTTGGCGCATGCGTTTGATGAACCCACGCCGGACAGCGGCGATATCGACTATTTGGTGGATATGATTGCAAAGGCAAAAAAACCGCTTGTCATTTGCGGCGGCGGCGTGGTGCGCAGTGAGGCGGCGGACGAGTTCCGCGCATTTATTGAGAAGATTGACGCGCCGACGGCGATTACCGTTATGGGTGCAGGAGCGATTCCCGGACGACACGAGTTGGCAACGGGCATGATTGGTATGCACGGCACATTACAGTCCAACCATGCATGTGACCGCTGCGATTTGCTGATTGCTGTTGGCTGTCGTTTCTCCGACCGTGTGGGGTTGAACTTTGAGACATTCGCGCAAAATGCCGAAATCGTGCAAATTGATATTGACCGCTCGGAAATTGACAAAAACATTAAAACCGACCACCACATCATTGGCGACGCTAAAAAAGTGCTGTCGATTTTGAACAATAAGGTGATACAGAAAGACAATCAAGCCTGGAAAGATGAAGTCTTTGCTTTCTGCAAAGAGTCACCCGCAGCCGACAGAGGCGATGGGCTAACCCCTAAGCAGATTTTGACCACCATTGCTGAGATTTTGCCGCAACGCACGATTGTTGCCACCGATGTGGGGCAGCATCAGATGTGGTCGATACAGCATTTCTTCTTCGACTATCCCGGACAGTTGCTAACCTCAGGTGGATTTGGTACAATGGGGTTTGGGCTGGGTGCAGCTATCGGCGCCAAGGCGGCGCACCCCGAACAGACTGTCCTGCACATCACCGGCGACGGCTGTTTCCGTATGAACTGCCACGAACTCAGCACTGAGGCACATTACAAGTTGCCGATTATTACCTGTGTCTTCAACAACGGCGTACTCGGTATGGTGCGGCAATGGCAGAATGTGTTGTTCGGCAAGCGTTTCTCGCAGACAACACTTGACCGCGGGCCGGATTTTGTGAAGCTGGCGGAGGCGTATGATTTGCTCGGCTTGCGGGCAAGCACGGCAGAAGAATTCGCCGATGCGTTACAACAAGCGCAAACGTCCGTGACACTAGGGCGCGGTGTTGTGATTGATTGTATACTTGACCAGGATGAAATGGTTACACCTATGGTGGGTTCGGGGAAGCATATTACAGAGTTTTTGATTGAGTGATGTTGGGGTTTGCTGTATTTGCTTGAGTATAGAAAATTTATATTAGTGGAGGTGTGGTGTGATTTTCTATAATGCAAGAGCAATTATAACAAAGCAAGAAAACGGCAATAAAATGATTCTAGTCCAACGGTGTTTCAGGACAGGGATTTCGAAGCACTTTGAATTTCCCGGAGGCTGTAACGAATGGGGCGAATCCATAATAGACACTTTGAAGCGCGAAGTTATGGAAGAAGTGGGAATGACTGTGACTAAAATCTATGGAATAGAAAACCATATGGATAAAAATGACGTAGAAACATTCATACCGTATTCGGTTTATTTCGGTAAACAGGGCTGGATTTTTAACTCTGGAGAATTTGAAGGCAAATGTGGAAAATCGGTAGGCGTTCATTTCAAATGCGAGGCGATAGGTACTCCGCTCGAAAAAGGCGACAAAACAGTAGAAATTCAGTGGGTGACACCGGAAAAACTGAGAGCATTACTCGATGAGCCAAATATGTTCGGTGATATAGACAGGGGTGCGGCGGAGCTATATTGTCTTGAATGTGGAGTATAAGCATTTTCTACAATGTAGGGGACGCACACCGGGCGTCCTGCAACACAAAAAAGAGCCGAAGCGCCTACTTTAATGCGCACAGGACGCCCGGTGTGCGTCCCCTACGACGATAGGAGGCAACCATGCAACAACGTCACACACTAGCCATCCAAGTTGATAACGAGTCCGGCGTGTTGTCGCAGGTGACGCGCCTGTTCAGCCGCAAGGGTTATAATATTGAGTCGCTGGCAGTCGGCACGACGGACAACCCCGCGATTTCGCACATGACCATCGAAGTGCTTGCCGATGAACGGCATGCCGAATTGCTTTGCAATCAGTTGCGCAAATTGCTGCCCGTACATCAAGTCAAACGGCTGGATACAAACAATGCCGTGCGGCGCGAACTGGTGTTGATTAAGGTAAAAGCTGATAGTCGCGATGTGCGCAACGAGATTATTCAAATTGTCAATATTTTTAGAGGCTCGATTATTGATGTTTGCTCGACGAGCCTGACCCTTTCGCTGATTGGCGCCGAGGACAAGACCGAGGCGGTCGAAACACTCTTGCGCGAATTCGGCATTTTGGAACTAGTGCGTACTGGTATGATTGCCCTTGAACGAGGGCAGCACACCATTGACGAACATACAAAGAAAAAAGGAGAATTCCACCATGGCAAAAATGTACTATGAAAGCGACTGCAACATCAAGAATCTGGACGGCAAGACCGTTGCGGTACTGGGCTACGGCTCACAAGGCCACGCACACGCAATGAATTTGCGTGAATCGGGCGTTAACGTTATCGTAGCCGAGCGCGCAGGCGGCAAGGCTTGGGAAACAGCAGAAAAAGACGGTTTTACCGTCATGACAGCGGCTGACGCGACCAAAGCCGGCGACATCGTAATGATTCTCATCAACGACGAACTGCAAAAGAAAGTCTACGAAACCGAAATTCAACCTAACTTGACAGCGGGCAAAGCTTTGGCGTTTGCGCACGGCTTTAACATCCGCTACAAGCAAATCGTGCCGCCGGCCGATGTTGACGTATTTTTGGCCGCACCCAAAGGCCCCGGACATACCGTTCGTTCGCAATACGTTGCCGGCAAAGGTGTGCCGAGCTTGGTCGCTGTTGAACAAAACGCAACCGGAAAAGCATTGGACATTGCATTAGCGTACATTGCAGGCTTGGGTGGCGCACGTGCCGGTATCTTGGAAACAACATTCACCGAAGAAACAGAAACCGACCTGTTCGGCGAACAAGTCGTGCTGTGCGGCGGCGTGGTTGACTTAATGCGTTGCGGTTTTGAGGTGTTGGTTGAGGCCGGCTATTCGGCCGAAAGTGCCTACTTTGAAGTGTTGCACGAGTTGAAATTGATTATCGACTTGGTCAACAAAGCCGGCGTATCGGGCATGAACTACTCGATTTCCGACACGGCGGAATACGGCGAATATGTTTCCGGCCCCCGCGTCTTACCGCATGCCGAAACCAAAGCACGCATGAAAGAAGTGCTTGCCGACGTACAAAACGGCAAATTCGCTGAACAGTGGCTGGCGGAAAATGCCGCAGGCCGTCCAAATTTCAACAAAGCACGTGCCGAGATGGACAACCATCCGATGGAAGTTGTTGGCCGTCATCTGCGCGAGAATATGCTGTGGGGCAAGGACGCTGATTTGGACAGCGCGAGCAATTAGTTGTTTTACAAGGGCGGGTTTTTATGCCCGCCCTTGACACAATTCATTTTTTGAGGGGGACCGATATGTCAAATGTAGTATGGAAAGATTGGTTTGGCAATCGGCTGAATTATATTTATATAACCGTTTTTCTCAAAGGCGAAACGCATCGCTTTACTTCTCCGGTTGATGCAATTACATTCCTGGAAAACTATGACGAAGGCTCAATCAATAACGAACATTTTACGTTTGGCAGCTATGACGTGTTGACTGATTTTATTGAGGGCACAGAGCATTCAACTAAGGGCAAAACGAAGCAGATGACAATTGATATTATTCGCTGGATGTTTGAGTTTTATCGGGACGAGGACGGAGAAATTAAACGACGAGGACTGTTGTGAGAGAACTGCCAACAAGAAAGTGTCTTCGTCTAAGTGGATTTAACTACGCAAGCGCAGGGCATTATTATGTGACGATATGTGTCAAGGACAAGCATGAGGTGTTGGGTAAGATTGTAGGGGCGACCAGGGACGGTCGCCCGCGCGTTTGTCTATCCGATATAGGGCAGATAGTGGATGGGGCGCTCATTTATTACAATGAAAATCACCCATCAATCAAGATTGACAATTATGTTATCATGCCCAACCATATTCATGCGATTGTTGCCATTCAAAATGGCACGGGCGACCGGGGACGGTCGCCCCTACAATATATCGTGCGCAATCTAAAATCGTTTGTGACAAAACAAATTGGTTATTCCATTTGGCAAAAATCATTTCACGACCGTATCATCCGCAATCAAGAAAAATACCAGCGCATATGGCAATATATTGATGAAAATCCCGCGAATTGGGAAGAGGATGATTATTTTATTATGTAGAGGCTGACCGTCCCCGGTCGCCCGTGAGCGATTGAAGGCAATCGCCCCTACGAATACAGGAGGATATTACCATGCGTTCACATTCAATGACCAAAGGCGTGGAACGTGCGCCGCACAGGAGCTTGCTTTATGCGTTGGGGCTGACTGATGACGACCTCAATCGTCCGTTAATCGGCATCGTCAACTCGCACAACGAAATTGTGCCGGGGCATATGCACCTCAATCAAATTGCCGAGGCTGTCCGTGCAGGCGTGCTTGCGGCAGGCGGTACGCCGATTATGTTTCCTGCCATCGCGATGTGCGATGGGCTGGCGATGGGACATGAGGGCATGCGTTATTCGCTCGTGACACGTGACTTAATCTGCGACTCGACCGAGGCGATGGTCATGTCGCAGCCTTTTGACGGACTCGTGATGATTCCTAACTGCGACAAAAACGTGCCGGGGTTGCTAATGGCGGCGGCACGATTGAATATTCCCACCATTTTCTGCTCAGGCGGACCAATGCTGGCGGGTAAAGTGGAAAAAGAGGGGCAAAAATGCCTAAGCGATGTCTTTGAAGTCGTCGGCGCATACCATTCCGGCGACATGACGGAAGAAGAGGTTGAGAAATACGCTCAAAACGCTTGCCCCACTTGCGGCTCGTGTGCGGGTATGTTTACAGCGAACTCGATGAACTGCCTGTCGGAGGCCATCGGCATGGCACTGCCGGGCAACGGCACCATTCCTGCGCCGTACTCCGAGCGTTTGCGTCATGCCAAGCGGTCGGGCAAGCAGATTATGGAACTTGTCAAGCGCGACATCAAAGCGCGTGATATTATGACCCCCGCGGCGTTTGAAAACGCCATGATTGTTGACATGGCGCTGGGTTGCTCGACAAACACCATGTTGCACTTGCCCGCCATTGCCAACGAGGCAAAAGTGCCGCTTACATTATCCGACGCGCATGCCATTAGTGCGCGGACACCAAACTTGTGCCGTCTTGCGCCTGCAGGGCCGACGTTTATTGAGGATTTGGACAAAGCAGGCGGCGTATATGCTGTTATGAAAGAGCTGTCCAAACGTGATTTGCTCGACTTGACGGTGCAAACTTGCACGGGCAAGCCGATGGGCGAAAACTTGCAACACGCAGAAAACCGTGACCACAACATCATCCGTCCGAGCGAGAATCCCTACTCGGAAAGCGGCGGGATTGCCGTGCTGAAAGGCAATTTGGCCGTTGACGGCTGCGTTGTTAAGCAATCGGCCGTTGTGCCTGAAATGATGGTGCATGAGGGGCCGGCGCGTGTCTTTGATTCGGAAGAAGCCGTCACCGAAGCCATTTTCGGCGGCAAAATCAAGGCGGGCGACGTCGTTGTTGTGCGCTATGAAGGGCCAAAAGGCGGCCCCGGCATGAAAGAAATGCTGACCCCCACCGCTGCCATCAGCGGCATGGGCTTGGGCGGACAAGTTGCCTTGATTACCGACGGCCGTTTCTCCGGCGCAACACGCGGTGCAGCTATTGGACATATCAGCCCCGAGGCAATGGCCGGCGGTACAATTGCGCTGGTTGAAGAGGGCGACATGATTTCTATCGACATTCCAAATTGTAATATTGCGCTGAAAGTTGACGATGCGGAATTGAATAAGCGCAGAACCGCATGGGTCTGCCCGCCGCCGAAAGTGACGCATGGGTACTTGGGGCGGTATGCTAAGATGGTAAGTTCGGCGGATACAGGGGCTGTGCTGCCGCAGGGGTAGTTGGTGAAATTAAGATGAGTAATGTAGATACTTTTATATTAGTAGGTGGCACATGAAATTTATTGAGCTTGAATCCGAGCGGTTAATCTACCGCAAATTTAACAAAGATGATTTCCCCTTTCTTTTTGACTGGACAAATAATGCCGAAAATATGAAATATCGAGAAGAGCCGTTACATGAAGAACAAGCCCATGGCTATTTGAACTGGCTCATTTCCAACACCAACGCCGAAAGTGTCACCCATTGCGAATACGCTGTGGTGCGTAAGGCCGATAACAAACTAATTGGTTCGGCTGTACTCATGCACATGCCTGATAATCCTGAAATCGGTTGGACGCTTCACCGTGATTATTGGCGACAGGGCTACGGTACGGAGATGGGCAGAACAATGTTGCAGCTCGGTTTTGATGAATTGCAATTCCATCGCATTACGTCGGTTTGTCTTGCGTTGAACATCGCTTCTTACAAAATCATGGAACGCTTAGGTATGCGTCGTGAAGCTTATTATAATAAGTCGAAAAGAGGCAATAGCGCACTTAACAACGAATGGTGTGATGAAGCTTTATATGCTATTTTGCAAGAAGAATGGATGGCGGCAAAGGACAGAAAATAAGCATTTCCCACACTGCAACTAACTAGGAGTATTTCATGTTAACACTACAAACCATCCGCCACGCCGCCGAAGTCCTCGCCCCCGTAGCACGCCGCACTGACCTCATCGACGCCCGCAACCTCGGCACGGCGGCACATATTTTCCTTAAAACTGAAAACTTGCAGGCCACCGGCAGCTTCAAGCTGCGTGGCGCATACTACAAAATCAGCCAACTGCCCGACGAGCAGAAAAACGCCGGCATCGTTGCGTGCAGTGCGGGCAACCATGCGCAGGGCGTTGCGCTTGCGGCGGCAGAGATGGGCATTCCCTGTGTGATTTGTATGCCGGACGGTGCGCCGATTAGCAAAGTTGAGGCGACTAAAAAACTGGGTGCCGAAGTTGTGCTGGTTCCCGGTACATATGACGATGCCAGCATACACGCCAAAACCTTGCAACAGCAGTCGGGCGCGACGTTTATTCACCCGTTTGATGACGAAGATGTTATTGCTGGCCAAGGTACGGTTGGGTTGGAACTTTTGGAGCAGATTGACGATTTGGACGCCGTCATCGTACCCATCGGCGGCGGCGGCTTGATTAGCGGCGTAGCCTTTGCTGTTAAGGCGTTGAACCCTAATATTAAAGTTTATGGCGTACAGGCGGAGCGCGCGGCGAGTATGTTGCGCAGTGTGGAGTCAGGCGATTCTGTAACACTCGACGATGCCTCGACGTTTGCCGACGGCATTGCCGTTAAAACGCCGGGCGAGAATACGTTGGCCTTTGTGCGGCAATATGTTGACCAAGTTGTTGCAGTGAGCGACGATGAGATTGCCGCCGCGATTTTGGCGTTGATGGAGAAGCAAAAATTAGTCGCCGAAGGCGCAGGCGCGGTTGCCATCGCCGCAGCGATGTTTGGCAAGCTGCCAATTGCGGGTAAACGCGTGGCGTGTATTTTATCGGGCGGCAACATTGATGTGAATATTTTATCACGTGTTATCACACGCGGGCTTGTGACAAGCGGGCGCAACGCAACACTGCAAATTGCGCTGGAAGACAAGCCGGGGCAGTTGCTAAGCGTTAGCCGCATAATTTCCGAATGCGGCGGCAATGTGGTAAGTGTGCATTATTCCGGCTCTGATCCGAATATGGCGATCGCCAGTTGTTTTTTGACCATCGGGTTGGAGACGCGTGATTTTGCACAGATTGAAGCCATCCGCGCGGCGTTGGCGGCGGCCGGGTTTGTTCTCACAAACTAGCTAAAATTGACAGCGGGCGGGTTGACCCCGCCCTTGCATTTGTGATATAATATGAAAATATGCGCCTGTAGCTCAGCCGGATAGAGCATCTGCCTTCTAAGCAGAGGGTCGTGGGTTCGAGTCCCGCCGGGCGTGCCAAAAGTTCCTTAGGCGAACTTTTTGTAAGTTTGCCTAAGGAGCTTTTTATGCTCTGTTTTATGGTGTTGCAGAAAATCTCAATGCAATCATCATTCAGCTTCGCCCGTATTTCGTTGACTATTAAATCCTCTACCATGGCAGAGAATGAGAGAAGCAGTATAAAGGGTTAAGGCCCGCAGGGCTGGAAATTAGTATTGCCTTTTAAGTCGTAATATAGTATAATTTTAGGGGGTAGTGAAATATAATGTTTCAACCAAGCATTATATAATGGCCGTAATGCGAGGCTAAAACAAGACCAGTGCAAATACCTTTTCATTCTAAATGGTATTGAGGTGATTACTTTGGCGGGACAAATATCATCTTCTTGCCTGCGAAAAGCGCAGCATAAAGCAGCGGAACTTAGAATGCACCTAGAGAAACATACATTTGAAAACCTGCTACTTATACGATACCTCTCAAAATTATATGGCCCTCTGCCAAATCAATTAATGTTGGCTGATTGCATCAGCCAAGGAAACCCTGACCCCTTGACAGTTTGGGACATTATAAAAAACAACAAGGAAGGCAGCTATGCTAAGGCCATATTATATGTCATATCTTTGCTGAAGGTTCAATTCCCATTTCTCCATGAATTCATAGATGAAAATGAGCATTATGAAGCTGATAAGTTGATTCTAAGGGAGTGCATTCAATTGCTATCTGATTTACCTTCTGACCAAGAGTTTCTGTTACCATTATACGAGGATTTCATGGCAAAGGAGTTCTCGGTATTTTCTAAATCAACAAGTGGAGATTTTTATACCCCCAAAGGGATTGTGCAATGCATGGGCGCTTTGCTAGACATTAAACAAGGAACTCTGTATGATCCTTGTTGTGGAAGCGGTGCCATGCTTATAGGTGCCGCTGGAATGTTCTCGAAAGATTCAGGCTTGACTCTCTATGGTCAGGTGCAAGACTTGGAAACCTATAAAATATGTGCGATGAATCTCTTATTACATGGATTAGATGTTAATTTAGGAGAACGGCCCGCTAATACTCTAACAAGTGATGCATATAATGGTCAAAAATTTGACTATATTATATCAAACCCTCCATTTAATTCTCCCTGGCTTGAAGGATGTGTTGATTATAAAGATGATAGGTGGCGTTATGGTATTCCGCCGCGTCAAAATGGGAATTTTGCTTGGTTGCAACATATACTTTCCCATTTGAGTGAAAATGGTCGCGCAGCTGTTATTTTACCGAATCAAACACTAACCTCTCGCCAAAAAGATGAACGCCATATACGCGAATCACTCGTTCGCGACGGTGTGGTAGAAGCTATCATCACCTTTCCGAGAGGACTATTTTACAACACAAAAATCCCGTTTTGTGTCTGGTTGCTGAACCGGCCTCGAAAACGCAGCAACCTTTTGATGATTGATGCAGAACGACTCCATACGAAAATTGAGAAGACGCTTGTTGCGGAAAATTCCAAACAAATAGAAGATTTTGTGAACAAGTATAGACAAGGGGTGTTACAGAAAAAAAGCGAAGCATATGCAGTGGTTTCGTTAGAGGAACTTTCTGAAAAAGACTATATATTGAGTCCAAACTGGTATACGTCTCCCCATCAAATAAACCTGTCTGAAATAAAGGCAAATCGTGTACGTTTTAACGAGTGTATCGAAGAATTACATGATGTTCTCGTAGATGAAAAAATTCTTTCTCATATCGAACAGTGGGAAGGGAGAGAGGCATCTGAGGTATGGACTAAAGTGGCATTGACGGATTTATATGAGGTATTTGGTGGATTGTCAAAATCTAAAGAAGAAATTGGGCAAGGCTGCCCGGCATTAGATACAAAAACAATCATACGGCACCCATTTATTCCCGATGCTTTAAGTTTGCGTATGCAGGTTTTGGATGAAGAAAGAACGAAATATAACATAAAATGCGGTGATATCCTGCTTAATAGGACAAGCGAAACGGTTAGCGAACTTGCCTGCTGTTGTATTGCAACGAAAGACATGGATGCCGTTTACACTGGATTTGTCAAGCGCCTCCGACCAATAAGTGAACACTCCCTATATCCCTCATATGCTGCTGGATATTTTCGAAGTGCTGTATATCGTTGCGAAATTGCCAATGTATCTACCGTGTTCACCACTCGCATAAACATTGATAACTACAAGCTTTCTAAAGTGTCTATCTATTACCCCGATTGGAATATGCAGTGCAAAGTTGGTGATACTTTGCTTGCGCTTTTTAGATATATGCAAGATAATCCAAATAAAAGCCATACATTGCTTATGGAGTTTGAGCGCCTGCTTATTGAACAATATATAAGCTATCCTATTGCCTACTTCTTGAAAAATGGAGACATAAAATGAATAGCAAAGAGCAGAAATGGCTAGTGCTTCTATACGCTCTAATCGAATTAAACGGCGGAGGAACAAAGCAGCAAGTGTTAGTCCATATACAAGAACAAGATTATTGGCATATAAACGATCAAAATGATGTTTTGTTAGAAACAAGGTGTGAATTTAAATGGCGGAATGACTTTGCATTTGAACGTGCACATCTAGTAAGAAAAGGATATATGCAAAGAGGACAGCGCGATATATGGAATATAACGAAAGAAGGACGAAATCAATTTTCTTTACTTGTTGAAAAAGCGAGAAACAATAAAGCTAAACTGATTACCGATGCCTGCTTAAAAAAACTCTTTGAGGAGCAAGTGCTTCCAGAAATAGCTGCCGACCAGTCTTTACTTGAGCAGATTGATTGTTTAGATCAGAATTCGGATGATCCGCCCATAATCTCTCTGGATAAACCTTTGTCAAAAGGCCCTATGTTAAAGCATAAAGGAAAACGAAAAGTTTACGCGCGGAACGCAATAACTTCGTATAATGCGCTGCGAAGAGCTGG
>WRAI01000024.1 GCA_009780275.1 Oscillospiraceae bacterium
CCGAATTCACCGCCTTGCAGAATGCCCAGCTGTGCTAACGCCATGATTGACGCATAGTGCGGGTGGCCGCCAGGCACGTCGGGGAACGTCACATTTGCCAGCTCGCCGTCAAATCCAGCGATAATCTCGGCCAATGTATTGCCCGTATACGCCATCATAAAGTTTGCCAGCAATTCAGCGATGTACCAGCGCGGCGCGCCTTCGCGGTAGAGTACGCCAACTGGCAGATGTGCGCCGATGATACCGGCATCTTGCGCCCGTGTCACGTAAGGAACCGCCCAACTATTGGGGGTGTCACGGTAAGGGTCAAACTTGTCGCATTCATCTTGCGGGCTGCCGCAAATGGGGCAGTATTCAACATCGGTTTCTCTTTCGCCTACGAACAAACGGTTAACCGTCAACACATCCTCTATCGGCGTTGCGCCAACAATGGCAAATGCTATGCCATGAACTGCCAATTCTCCATTGTCAATCAAATTCAGAACCGTTTGTGCATGGTCGCGATATACTTCATGACTAACTGCATTTGCTTCAATCAACTCACGCAGCGTAAAGCCGCCGATATGTACGCCGGGGCCAAAATCAGTCGCCGTACCCGGCTGTTCGCCGATGCTTGGTCCGACAATAAATGGTGTCATCGACAATTGCGGCAAGAAACTCACGCTTGCGCTGTTTCCGCCGGCTGTAACAGGCGCAAAATACAGCGTCATGTTCGCTGTCGCACCGCTTGTCAGCGCGACATCAAAGTAAATCTTGTCTTCGTCAACATCCAACACGAGCGGGTTTTCCAACGAATAGACCACCGATGGCCAAGCAATGCCCGCGCTGCTCCGCCGCTGAATGGTGAGCACGCCGTCGTCAAGCTCCGTCACCGTTAAGCTCGTTGCCTGGTTGATAGGTGCGGTGTGTCCCGAGGCGCTTGTCTTTTGATCAAAAATCCTGCTGTCAAGGTTGCTCGGCAGCAAGTTGTGCGCATAGTCGTCGGGCAGTATCGGCCAGCCGGGTTCAATCGGACGATCCGGATCTTGCCCGGTGTGAATGTCGGCCGAAACGTTGATAGCGACGGGAGTGCCCGGCAAGAGAAATACATTACCGCCAACGCGTGCCCGACCGCGCGGAATAATCACCGCCGTGCCTTCCGCAACACCGCGAATGCCGCCAAATTCATTAACGGCAATAAACTCACCGCCACTGATAATGACTGGCGCAAAGTCATACGTCACCGCCGTAACGTTATGGCGGTTGACCGTTTCGCCCGCAAGGTACACCAACTGACCTGTTTCAATGTTTTGCACATTCTCATTGGTACTAAACGCTACCGAAATATTGGACAAACGATGTGCGTGGCTGTTGGTCAGACCGGCAACACCGGCAACATAGTCGCGACTGACGCTGGGGAGGTCGCGATATGTCCACGGAATAAAAGGCAAACCGCGATGGCTCATGGCTTGTGTCAATGCACGTCCGCCGCCCATCATGCCGGCCTGATTGCTGTTGTTAATCATATTCTGCGGCGCAAATTCACGAATTGCCGATTCGGCGTTGGTAAACGTGCCGCTCAATCCGCCTACTGTGCTTTCCGGCAGATATTCACGTATCATCTCAATCTTGTTGGCATTGTGATTGAATGTGATAACGACAAATCTGTTGCGTAAATTAACACCGTACTCGTCATAGAAATCATCTAACATCTCGCTGAGTAATCTGATGATATTGGCAGTGCGCCCGGGGTTGGCTGACGTGCCCATACTCCAAGCATCCTTAATCTCGGCAAGGAAGATAACATCCTCAAACTCCGCCAATGCCTGCAAGTATTCCCACATGGTGGGGATTCGTACGTGCGTAAAGTCGGCCGGGTTCCACTCAACCGAGTGCGCGTAGTCGCCCGGCTGGTTAGGCACAAGTTCGCGCACCTCTGCCAACGTCAACTCCCAAATGTTAGGGTTATTGGGACAGCAAGGCGTAGCACCACCGGCATTGGCATTTTCACAGCAAGGCCCAGTCAAAACGCCGATGCGGTTGTCATGGAAAATGACCAACTCTTCATCAAGCGTGATCATAATATCGAATTCCACAGCATTGGCACCGTCAAGAGCTGCTTGTATCGCGCCCTCTACGGTATTTTGCGGAATTTTTGAAGGCGAGCCGCGGTGCGCTGCATTAACCGGCGTACGTATCATTGTCGGCAGATTGCCGTCGAAAGATTCATACACTTCATAGAGTCGCGCTACGTTATCAGTGACAAATCCATTTGGTCCGTTAATGAGCTGCCTATACAACGCGTCGGTAGCAGCAGGCGCATCCACCCAAACGCTAAACACACGCGCTTGCAGATAGAAGATATCCTCTTCCAACACCTCACCGGCATTGTATATGTATAGAATACGTCCCAAATTGGGGTTGGCATCAAGCACCCACGCATCCAACACATCTCTGTCAATGCCACCTGAACCGTCAACGGCTAATGCACCTTGCAAATGCCTAATCGCCAAGCGCAAATGGCGTAATACAACAGGATCGCTGCTCATCAAAACACCGTCGCGAATATCGCTCTCTTCATAGAACTCAATAAACTCGGCGGCAATCGCCATGGTTTCAATGCGGAACACGGGAATGACCCTGCCTCTCATAGCATTCAACACAAAGGCCAGCGAAGCACCGCCGGCATTGGCCACTGAAAGCCCGGGCGCAATATCCAAAATCGCCGAAGCGGGGCGGCCGCTATCCATCGCGGCAAGCGTCAAGGGGTTCTGTGTCACATCTGCCACAATCGTCGGCGCGTTGACAATGCTGGTCACAGGTGTTTGCACGTTTTCGATAAACGGGAAAATCACCATGCCAATCGTCGGATCAGGGTACGTAAAGTTGCGTGTACCGTCAAACGGCGTTTCAGCGGCGTTCAAGCTGCCGTTGTTGTAAACCACGCGGATATTGGTCACATTAAACGTGTTTTGATCACCTTTAAAGCCCAACATACCACCCGTGTTGGCATGCCCAAACGGCGTGAAGTGCCAATCGGTGTTGCGGATGTTGTTGAAATATCCGCGGATAGTGTTGCCGAACAAGTCAAGGCGATAGCGGTTGGTTTGGTTCAAAGCGTTGGTAACAGGCGCACCGCCAATAGGCGTAATTGCGCCGCTATCTACGCCTAGCCAAGTTGTACCATTATTGCCATTAATGCCGCGTGTTCCACCACCGGCACCGCGTGTCAGCCAATGATAGTATGGCGCGATTGTGCCTGACGTCGCATTAAATGTCATGGCAACATAACGTGTGTTGTTAACCTCTTGTGTGACTGTCATATCAGCACCGAATCGCACATTTGGGAACGCTTCTAAGAACACGGGCAGCATGACTGGCCGTGCAATTGACAGCACACCGGCAATTGAACCCGAGGTAACTGTCAGCCTATTATTGGCCACCGTCCCGGCAATCGGGCCTTGCCCTTGCGTCCAGCTGGTAGGCAAATCATCCATGCCCGAAAAGTTGGTCTCAAAGAGCACAAATTCAGTTTCATCAGCATCTTTGACAACAAGCAGGATATCAAGACCGCCCACTTGCAGCCTATGTACGCCGCGCGTCAATCCGACGATTGTCAGGCCGCTGATAGTTGCAGACGAGCCATCAATAAATGCAGCATCTGCCAAGTCGGCCGCCGTTGCCGGCATGCCGTCGGCAAGAATGCCCAAACCAAGCAGCGTTGGGGCTGCAGCCGGACTGTCAACTAAAACATATCCTGTCGGATGGGTCAGCGTCGGCGTTGCCGTCGCTACCGGCACAATGCCCATCAGGCCAATCAGCATTACCAGGGCCAAAACCAGGGAAATTGCGCGTTTGCTTGTACGTTTCATAGCTCTATTTTCCTCCTATTATTTGAGCAATTTTAATTGGCATCATTGTATCATGCCTGGCGACAAGTTGTCAATGGGAATTTTTATCTATCATCTATCAAAATAGAAAAAGCACCCTTAATCGATGCAGAGGGCGGGTTTTTATACCCGCCCATGAGCTTTTTTATATGTATGAGCCGTTTGACAGATAATTGGTGACACACCATCCCTACTAACGCAATTAAATCAGCGTATGCCATGTCTTGTTTATTCTCCGCCGGGCTCCCCCATCAATTCGCCCATTCTTGCCAACGCCGCCAACAGTTGCGTATCGTCTTCTAATGCCACATTAGGCAGCATCGCCGCGCGCCGCGCGTCCATTGCAATAACATTGTCTGGCTGCACGCCGCCAGTCTCCGCAAGCGACACCTGTCCTATCGGCGTTAAGTATTCACTCACCGACAAGATAAGTGCCGATCCGTCGCCAAACTCAAATTGCTGCTGTGCCAAGCTCTTACCCATTGTATGCTCGCCGATAACTGTAGCACGATGATGTTCCTGCAGCGCTGCGGCAAAAAATTCGGCAGCGCTGAGCGATTGTCCGTTGGTCAACACGATAAACGGCAATCCGCCCGCAAAAGGCTCGGTATCCTCATCAAGCGTCTCGGGCAACGACTGCAATTCGCCATCTCTGTCACGAATGTAGATCACGCGTTGTCCCGGAAGCAAGAGCTCAAGCATTTCTGTCATGACTTCCAACATGCCGCCGCCGTTGTTGCGAACATCAAAGACAATGCCCCCCACATTGGCGCGAAGCATACGGTCTACGGCGTTTTGAAAATCGGTAAATGCGCCGTGATTAAAACTGTGGATGCGAATGTAGCCGACATTTTCCTCGGTGTATATCGTAGACGTAACCGGCGATAAAATCACCGTGCTGCGTGTCAATGTTGCTTCGCGCTCATCTTCGCCCTCGCGCAGAAGTGATAATTCCACTACCTCACCTTCATCGCCGCGCAAGCGTTCCACAGCATCATAAAAACCGTCCATCTCAGCAAAACCCACGCCATCTACTGCCACAATAACATCAAGCGGGCGTATATCGGCCTCACTTGCCGGAGAGTTATTATGTACACGTGTCACCAGCGCGCCGCGCCCTTCAATATCAAAACGAATTTCCAGTCCAAGTTGCAAGGCAAGCTCGCCTTGATTAAAATATGCGCTAAATTCAGCCGGCGTCAAAAACCGTGACCACGGGTCACCCAGCGCATCCACCATGCCACCAATGGCACCATCAATCAAGCCTTCATCATCTTGCTCGCCGATGTAGTTATCGCGAATCTCATCTCTCACGCTGATAAACTGTTGAAATTCATTGCGCAATTCGCCTGCCTCGGCGAATTGATCGCGCAAATCGGCCGTAACAAATAGGTATGTAAACACAAATGTGGTTACGCAAGCCACCAGCATCAATGCGACAACCGTGGCAATATCATAGCGTTTTTTCACAGAAATTTTGCCTCCTTGTGTAATAGGGACACCCCTATAAATTTATCGCGAGAAAAATTGCATCGGATCCACCGGCGAGCCATTAATCCATGTCTCGAAATGCAAATGCGGTCCTGTTGACGCACCGGTACTACCCACCGTTCCGATGGTCTGCCCTTGCGTCACACGTGCACCCACAGCCACATCCCTGCGCGCCAAATGCGCGTACTTGGTGAATCGGCCGCCGCCATGATTTATCAATACGTAATTGCCCCAAGCACCTCTGTTTCTCGATTCTGCCACTACACCATCTAACATGGCAAACACAGGCTGTCCCGAAATGCCGGCCTGCGCAATGTCGACGCCGGTATGCCATCTGCGCCCACCAAAGACAGGATGAATGCGCCAACCAAAGGGGCTGGTCACGCGAGTAAACTGCGCCGGCAATGGCCATCTAAAATCGCCTGTTGCCACAAAGGGCGGTGGCGGCAATGTCGGAGGAGGTGGTGGTGTACGATTTGCCGCAGCGGCCGCTTCTCTGGCAAGCCGCGCCTCTTCTTCCAAACGGCGGCGTTCTGCCTCAACGCGGCGGCGTTCTTCTTCCTCTCGTCGTATCAGCTCTTGAATGCGACGTTGTAACTCCCCTTCCAAAGCCTCTTCCTCAGCGATCAAACGACGATGCTCCGCCTCAGCTTCAGCCTGATTTGCAGCTATCTCGGCAACAAGCACCTCTTGCCGCTCATGCGCCTCTTCCAACTCGCCTTGCCGTATTTGTTTTTCAGCAACGTTCTCTTCCAATTCACGCTGCACATCTTCAAGGTATCGCTTATTTTCTTCCACTTCAGCTGTCGCCACTGCCAAGTCGTCCATGACGCGTTGATCAAAGCTCATCAATGCCCGCATATCGTGCGCTCGTGTCAGCATTTCAGACAGCGAGTTTGCTTGCAGCAATACGCCCAAATGCGAAGCCCTGCCCATGTTGTCCATGGCGCGCAAGCGCTCCAAAAACAACTGATAGTATTCGACTTCGCGCAATTGAGCCGCTTCCAGTTCTTTTTGCCGTTGTTCAATTTCCAACGTGAACTCGCCAATCAAGTCTTGCAGTGTATCAATTTCGTCGCCAATGATGTTAATGCGCCGTTCAATGGCATTCATTTCTTGCACTGCTGTAGCATGTTGCCCCCGCAAGCTAGAGATTTCATTCTCAACTTGCCGACGGTCATTGGCAAGCTGTTCCTGCCGCCCCCGCAACTCTTCAATGCGCGACGTTGTGCCTCGCGGTTGCGACGTGCTTGTCTCTGTTGCCGACGCGTCGAGAATAAATGGCAGCACCAATGACGCCAATATCGCCAACGCCAAAATAATGGCAATAGTCATAGCAACAACGCGTTTTACATTTTTGTTCATAAGAAGCAGCCTCCTGTATTTTGTGAGGGCGACCATCCCGATCATCCTCCGAAATAGCGCATGTATGCGACCAAGGTCGCCTCTACACCGCCAATTACGTCTTCAAAAACCGTCGTATTGTCACCACACTGCCCAACGAGCCGGCCAGCAATCCACCCAACACAAACGCACCGAATACTTCGGTGTTGACCTCAGAAAACGCGACCGCCGAAAAGTCCATCCAATCAAATGTAGCGCGACCAACCAATGCGTTATACGTCAAAGCCTGTAATGCAAAAGCAAGTAATCCGCCCGTGATGCCGAGCAACGCGCCTTCAATAAAGAAAGGTACACGGATAAACCGCCGCGTCGCACCCACGACGCGCATGATGGCAATTTCTTCTCGCCGTTCATACGTCGCCAGCTTGATGGTGTTGGACACAATCAGCACCGACACTGTACCTAGTAAGAAAATCAAAGCCCAACTGACAACATTTGCCACATTGTGCATCGCCGAAAGCGTTTCGCGTATCTGTGCGTCATTCCGCACGTCTTCTACGCCTTCAATGGCCATGATTTGCGCAACGGTGTCTTCTTGCAATTCAATATCCATCAAAGTGACAATGGCACGGTGCTGAAACGGATTGTCACCCTCTTGCAGACCCGCCGCCAGCGCCGGAAAGTCAATTCTCCACTGCTCCAAATGCTCAGACGCACTGGTAAACTCATTGGTGCGGATATTGTCTATACGATTGATGCCGGCATGAATGTGCCGCGCATCTTCTTCGCTCATACCATAATCCATCATAACCGCAATTTCATCGACTTGACCCAGCGTGACAATAAAACGGTCAATGTTGTGCGCCACCAATGTAAAACTGCCCATAACCACAAGACAAGCCGCGATAATCGTCACAGCGGCGAAACTGATAAATGGATGCAAAAATGCTCCCCGCACGCCCTCACGGAATAGATATTTCACTTCATGTTTACGCATAATATCCACCCGTCTTATCACTGACAATTTTGCCCGAGTCAATAGCAATCACGCGCTTAGTAAAGTGATTGACAAGTTCGCGCTCGTGCGTCACGGCCAATACCGTCGTGCCCAGGGCATTGATGCGCTCGAGCAATGTCATAATTTCCAATGAACGAACAGGGTCAAGGTTACCCGTCGGCTCGTCAGCGATAATACACTTGGGGTTATTAATTAATGCCCGTGCAATGGCAACGCGCTGTTGTTCACCGCCGCTGAGTTGATCGGGCTTACGATGACCTTTATTGGTCAACCCTACCAAGTCCAGCACATACGGCACACGTTGCCTGATTTCCTTTGGCGACGCGCCCACAATGCGCATGGCAAACGCCAAGTTTTCGTAAACGCTCTTCTTGTCAATCAATCGAAAGTCTTGAAAGATAACGCCCAGTGTGCGCCGCAAATTAGGCACATCGCGCTCTTTCAGAGTGGCAATATTGTAACCGTTGACGCTGACGCGCCCCTCAGTTGGGCGCACTTCAGCAAAGAGCATTTTAATAAGCGTCGATTTTCCGGAGCCACTTGCGCCAACCATAAAGGCAAATTCACCGTCGTCAATCCGAAGGGAAACGCCTTTCAGCGCTCGCGCACCATTGGCATACGTTTTATGAACATCAATTAGTCGTATCATTATGAACGTCGTCCCTCTGCTTCCAAGTATTTATGCACCATATATGCTACTTTAAAGACAACGGCGTCTTCAAAATCCCGCAAATCAAGCCCGGTTGTTCGTTTCATTCTATCAAGCCGATAAACCAATGTATTTCGATGCACAAACAACTGTCGCGCCGTTTCGCTGATATTGAGATTATTTTCAAAGAGTTTCTGAATGGTGAGCAAAATCTCTTGGTCAATCTTATCCATACTGCCTTGCTTAAACACCTCTTTGAGAAACATTTCGCATAGCGAAACAGGCAGTTGATAAATCAAACGGCTAATGCCCAAGTGCGCATAGTGCAAAATACTCCTGTCAGTCTCAAACACCTTACCAACTTCAAGAGCAACCCGCGCCTCATTGAATGATTTCGCCAAATCTTTAATATGCATGGCCGGCGCACCAACACCAATGTTAGTCTTTATATACAGTTCCGCACCCATGGTCTCTTCGATGGCTGCTGCGAGCTTGTTTAGATTTTGCGTGTCTACATCCTCACGCACTTCCTTTACCAATGCAATTTCATCACCACTCAACCCGACAACAAAATCATGATTGCGCTCAGGGAACAGGCTTTGCAGCATATCAGCAGCCATCGGCTCATTGCGGTCAAGTTGACGAATAAGCATGACTACACGCGGCTTATCGCAATTAATCTGCAGTTCACGCGCCCGCGCGTAGAGTTCATCCGGCATAACATTGCCTTGTAAAATATTTTTAACAAATGTCGCCTTGTCATGCCGTTCATCATAAAGTGCCTTGGCACTATTGAGCGCAATACCCGCCATTACACACAGTGTGTACGCTTCTTCATCCTCACCTGCTGCGAATACCGTGTATTCCGGCATGGCGTGTTGCCGCTCCAACGGCCGATACGTATAGCCGCCAGCGCATATTTTATCTTCAACAACATCCCGCTGCTCACCAATCCTCGCCGAATCGGTGCATGACACCACCATGCCATCATTGTCAAGAACACCCAACAGCCGCGGCGTGGCAGCTTTCATTTGTTCGACAACGCCTTGAAATATACGCACGCGACGACCTCCATTCTACACCATTTTTATCGTTTTGACAAGCCTTTAATAAAAATTGGCAACTCATTATGTAAATCCAACTGAGGAAAATAAACCGACCGAAATCGGTCGGTTTATTTTCTTTACAAAACTATGTTAGTTAAAAATCCTCCGCGCTGTCAAGAACCAGCGATCATAATACCCCGATGCCATGCTCGAAATTCTTACATTTTGTCCGGGGCGAGGCGAGTGGATAAACTGCGCACCGCCGATATAAATGCCAACATGTGTCGCACCTGTTGTGGAACGTGTTTCATCGCGCCAGAACACAATGTCACCGGGCTGCATATTGGCGCGCGCCACTGGCGTACCATTGGCAAGCTGTGCCGTGGCCGTACGGAACAATGTACGGCCAAAATGACCATGGATATAGAATACCAACCCGGAACAGTCAAACCCGGCAGCTGGCGACGCGCCGCCCCAGCGGTATGGTGTTCCAATTAGCTGCCGCGCCTTATTAACAACAGCTTGTCCCATGTTTGAGGTTTGCCCGGTGCCGAGAATCTCGTTGCGCACGGCATCCGCGTTCGCCACGTCGGTCAGTCGAATATAGCGATGGAAAACAAAGCCGGTACGGCCGTTAAACCTAACATTCACCCAATCGCCTTGCCTACCAAGCACCTCCACAATTGTGCCGCGGGCAAGCATTTGGAAAATAGATGAGTTTAAACCGGCTTGTGCACGAAAGTTAACATTGTTCGTGGTAATCACGCCGCGATTTTGCGTCGTCTGTGTTGTTGCGTTGTTATTATTGGTTGCCGTGGTAGTCGCTGCAGCCCCGCCAACTGTAGTGGGTACATTACTCAGTCGTATGTAACGCGGAAACATATAGCCGGTTCTCCCATTATGGCGAACCCTGTACCAGCCGCCGCGCACACCGACAACATCGACATTGGTGTTTCGGGCTAACAGTCCTTGCGAAGCACTCGTAGTGTTTGGCTGTGCGCGAAGATTAACCGCACTGCCCGTCACAACGCCGCGCCCGAGGTTGACTTCCTTATCAGTATGTACTGTCAGCCAATTTCGATGTGCGAAGCCGACAGAATCTCTACGTTGCACCCGTGCCCAATCGGCAGGTGCCGTTGTACCGTCATTAATCAGCACCACCAGCGAATTCTGTGGCATGGTAGACAAAACGCGGTGATTAGTTCCTGCGCCAGCGCGATGATTCAACGGCGCGTTCACCGTAGCGACACTAACTGTAGCCGCCGACGCGCTTGCTGCCAATGTCATCATAAGCAGCGTCGCCGCTGCGCTTGCAATGAAAAGTTTTTTGAAGTGTCGCATAAATTACCTCTTTTGTATTTTTACTGCTTTCACGGTCGTACAATACACACCCTTACATCTTGCCCGATAAGGCTCTGTCCAGCCAAATACTGGCGATATCAAGGGCAGCGTACAGACCATTTTTCTCGCTTTTACGCACCACGCGGTCTTTGCTCTTAACATTTGGGTCTGTGCGTTGCAACTCCACACTAATACGCTTCGCCATTTGCAACGGCTTAGCGTCTGCCGACGCCGTTTTCGGCTCCACTTCTTCCGTTTCGAGGATTTGCATCATCACGATATACTTTTCGCCCATACTGCCGTAGTAAATCAAACTATCCTTTCGCATAACGGGATGTCCACGGTAGATAAGTTGTTTCGGGTTTTTCGCCGCCGTTTTTTTTGCCGACGCAGCCGCTGCCTCTGTCATAATTTTCCTCCCTGTCTGCGTTTCTGCCTGTCGTGTCGCAACGCCGCCTCATCAACAAATTTCACTCACTTCAACTTACGCACCGTTAGCTTGCTCTTAGCGTTTTGTTTAGGACAAAAGCCAACCATTTTCAACTCTGCGAAAATTTCCGGGATTTCATTTTGCCAGGCGGCTACTCAGCACCACTTTATTTGTAACCGAATTGTAACACTTTCCGTCTGATTTGTCAACACTTTTCTGAAAATTTCTCCAAATTTATTTTCCAAACATCTCTTTTCCCCTTTACACATGCTGCCCTGCAAGGATTTCACAGTTTATCCCGAAGCACGAAAAAAGCCCATAATGGTTACACCACAGGCTTTTTAAGCGTAAGTATTATGTTACGTTAAGACGACGCTCGCCTGTAACGCTATCCAATATACTTTCGCACCAATTCACGCAACAATTCATCACGGTCTAGTCGCCCAATGAGTATGCGTGCATTGCGATGATTTGTGACATAAGTCGGATCTTCACTCAGCAAGTATCCAACAATTTGGTCAATCGGGTTGTAGCCTTTTTCCTCCAACGCCCTGCTTACTTCAACCAACACAGCGCGCATTTCGGCCTTTTGCTCATCGGCAAGGTTGTACTTTCTTGTGACGTCCATGTATCCTTTCCCCCTATTATTTCTACTGCGGGGCACTCAATGTGCATCCCCTATAATGTCATTTTATCGCCTTACAGCAAGTTCCTTACATCCCACCAGCACATGTTCAATCACTGCATCGGCGTCCTCATCCCTCAACGTGCGGTCGGGCGCGCGCAATGTTAAGCTAAACGCCAAACTCTTCATGCCATCGGGAATCTGGCTGCCCTCGTACACATCAAATAACGCCAAGTCGACCAGCAATTCACCCGCCGATGCCATAATCGAATTGTGTAACTGCTCATGCGTCACACCGCATTTACACACCAACGCCAAATCCCGCACAATCGCCGGATATCGCGGCAATGCTGCAAACTTTTTCTCCGGTAATGCCGCTTGCCAAAACGCATCCATATCCAATTCTGCCAAGAAACAATCTTGCGTAAGGTCGTTTTTATTTTTCAATGCCGGGTGCAACTGCCCCATCACGCCAAACTCAACACCGTCGCAAGCAATCGTGGCACACCGCCCGGGATGGAACGTATTACAATCACTTTTCGCCGTATATGTCAATGCCGGCAGATTAAACGCCAGCGCCAACGCGTCAATCGCGCCTTTCAGAGTGAAGAAATCACGCTCATGGCCATAGCAACCCAATGCCAAGTAATTCTTTTCAGCAGGCAAAACATCGGCATCTTTAATGTACACCTTATCAAAGACAAACGCCGCACAGTCGCCCAACGATAAATTGTCGTTGCGGCGCAAGACATCCAGCAGTGACGGTAAGTGAGTGGTTTTCATCAATGCCGTATCCTCGCCCAGTGGGTTAAGCAGTCGTATCGCATCACGCTTTGGCGAATTTTCCGGCAAACCGATTTGGTCAAAGGCATTGCTGCCATAGAACGAAAACGACAGCGTTTCGGTATATCCCAGTCCACGGCACAAATTGTTGAGCTTGCGGACATTTTGTTGTTTTTCCGTCAATCGCCCGACAGCACCCGACTTATTCAGCGTGCGCGGAATGGCATTGTAGTCGTGCAAGCGCGCCACTTCTTCGGCCAAATCAGCTGTAATGGCAACATCTTTGCGCCAGCTTGGAATGGCAACGGTGTCGCCCTCAACACCAAACCCCAACGCACGCAGCGCCTTGACGATCACATCGCGGCTGTAATCGGTGCCCAGCAGCGCGTTAATCGCATTGCAGTCAAGTGTCATGTTGCGCAACGATATGTCCGCCGTACACACATCAACACAATCACCAACAACTTCACCGCATGCTAGCTGCTCAATCAATTGGCATGCACGGTCTAACGCACTCAATGCATTGTTGGCATCCAGCCCTTTTTCAAAGCGCGACGAGGCATCTGTCCGCATATTCAAGGCCTGTGCCGTACGGCGCACACTTTCACCGTTAAACGTTGCCGACTCCAGCACAATTGTACGTGTGACGTCAGTGATTTCGCTATTCGCACCGCCCATCACGCCGGCAACGCCGATTGGTTTTTGGCTGTCGGCAATGACCAGCATGCTGCTTAACAGTTTGTGTTGCTTGCCGTCCAAGGTTTCCAACGTTTCGCCGTCACGCGCTGTACGGACAACAATTTCGCCGCCCTGCACACAAACATAGTCAAACGCATGCATGGGCTGTCCGTATTCCAACATCACATAGTTTGTAATATCAACAATATTATTAATCGGGCGCAAACCACTGGCGCGCAAACGATCGCGCAACCATTTCGGTGATGGTTCGACTTTAATGTTTTTCACCACACGCCCACAGTAACGTGAACATAACGCACTATCTTCAACAGCAACCGCAAACGGTAAATCCCCCGCAGCAACTCCGAATTCCGAATTCCGACCTCCAAATTTTAATTCCCGTCCAAACGTCGCGGCAACCTCACGCGCCAAACCACGCACACTCAAACAATCGGGGCGATTATTGGTGACTTCAAACTCCACTGTCGTGTCATTCAAACCCAGAATTTCGGCAATCTCCACGCCAATCTTCGGCTCATTTTGTAAAATTAAAATGCCGTCAAGATCAGCATACGGCACATCTTCATGCTCCAGTCCCAACTCTTGGAACGAGCAGAACATACCTTCACTCACTACGCCGCGTAATTTTCCGTGTTTGATAACTGTGCCGTCCGCCAGCACCGCGCCGTCCAACGCGACAGGCACATACGCCCCGTCAAACACATTGGTTGCCGCCGTGACAATGGTCAACGGCTTGCCGGCATCAACACGGCAAATGTTCAGCCTATCGGCGTCAGGGTGCTTTTCAACTTTCAAAATCTTGCCGACAACGATATTTCGCAGACTATCCGCCTGCGCCGCAATCATTTCGACCTTAGTCCCCGACAGCGTCATGCCTTGCGCAAAATCTTTAATAGATACGTCGCCAACATCAACAAAATCAGCCAGCCAGTTCATGGATAGTTTCATGAAAAATCTCCTGTGCTACAATCGTAGGGAGTTTCACGCACGGCGCGAACGGGAAAGTTACCCACGATAAACCTCTAAATACATCTCCCGCATTTCTTCCATCAGCGGATAGCGCGGGTTTGCGCCCGTGCATTGGTCGTCAAATGCCTGCTCAACCATTTCGTCCAGCACGGCCATGAATTCGTCTTCTTTTATATCGTAATCTTTGACAGCGCGTTTGATGCCGAGCAGGTCGTTCAGCTCGTAAATCTTGGCTATCAGTTTTTCAACTTTATCAGCGTCATCCTTGCCGCCCAAACCGAGGAAATCGGCAATTTCGGCATACCGCTCAATGGCTTTGGGGTATTTATACTGCGAGAACGCACCCATCTTCTTGGGATTGTCGGTGGCGTTGAAGCGAATGACATGCGGAATCAACACCGCGTTTGCCACACCGTGCGGCAAATGAAAAAATGCCCCCAACTTATGCGCCATCGAATGGCAAATGCCCAAGAAAGCGTTGGCAAACGCCATACCGGCAATGGTCGAGGCATTCGCCATTTTTTCACGCGCCTCTACATTTTTCACGTCGGTATAAGCAATGGGCAGATATTTGAAAATATTTTTCATCGCCGTCAACGCCAAGCCATCAGTGTAATCGGTCGCTAACATTGAAGCATAGGCTTCCAGCGCATGGGTCAACGCGTCAATGCCTGACGCCGCCGTCAAACCTTTGGGTGCACCCATAATGCCGCAATCGATGTCGATAATCGCCATCGTCGGCATAAGCTCATAGTCAGCAATGGGATATTTGATGCCTGTTTGCTCATCCGTAATAACAGCAAACGGCGTGACTTCGCTGCCCGTACCCGCTGAGGTGGGAATCGCAATAAATTTCGCTTTGTTGCCCATTTTGGGAAAAGTATACACACGCTTGCGAATGTCCATAAACCGCATGGCAACATCTTGGAAATCGAGGTCGGGATGTTCGTACAACGCCCACATAATTTTGCCCGCATCCATCGCCGAGCCGCCGCCCAACGCGATAATACAGTCGGGTTGGAAGTCAATCATCGCCTTTGCGCCCGCCTTTGCCGACGCCAATGTCGGGTCAGGCTGTACGTCAAAGAATGTATGATGGCGAATGCCCATTTCATCGAGCTTGTCGGTCACACACTTAGTATAATTGTTTTGATAGAGGAACTCATCGGTCACCAACATGACTTTCTTGACGTCATACACATCTTTCAACTCCGCCAATGCCACAGGCAGTGACCCACGCTTGAAGTACACCTTTTCAGGCGACCTAAACCACAACATATTCTCTCTCCTCTCGGCGACTGTTTTGATGTTGAGTAAGTGCCGTACACCCACGTTTTCCGACACCGAATTGCCGCCCCATGAGCCGCAACCCAACGTCAATGACGGAGCCAGTTTAAAGTTATATAAATCGCCGATGCCGCCGTGCGATGATGGCGTGTTAACGACAATACGGCAGGTTTTCATAGCATTTTCGTAGGCAGTCAATGCCTCTTTTTCGCAGGTGTCGATATAAATCGCTGCGGTATGCCCGTAGCCGCCCTCTTTAACCAGCGTATCGGCTTTGGCAACCCCATCCTCAAATGACGTATACTTATACATAGCAAGCACAGGCGACAATTTTTCGTGCGCGAATTCTTCGCTCACGTCCACGCTCTCGACTTCGCCGACGAGAATCTTGGTATCTTTCGGCACCTTGACTCCTGCCAGCTCGGCAATCGTTTCAGCTTTCTGTCCCACGATTTTGGCATTGAGCGCGCCGTCGACCACAATGACTTTGCGTACTTTCTCAATTTCATCTGGTTTGAGCATATAGCAACCGCGCAAGACAAATTCCTGCTTAACTGCCTCATATATATCAGTATCAATGATGACAGATTGCTCGGATGCGCAAATCATGCCATTGTCAAATGTCTTGGACAAAATAATCGAGTTAACCGCCATCGGCACATCAGCTGACTTGTGAATCAACGCCGGCACATTGCCCGCGCCTACGCCGACTGCCGGCTTGCCCGACGAATACGCCGCCTTAACCATGCCCGGGCCACCCGTCGCCAAAATCATATCAGCATTGCGCATAACCTCGTTGGACAGTTCCAATGACGGCTTATCGATATACCCAATAAATCCCTCAGGTGCGCCTGCCGCGACTGCCGCTTCATATACAATTTTCGCCGCCTCCGACGTGCACATTTTGGCACGCGGATGGGGCGAAAAGATAATACCGTTACGCGTTTTAATCGCCATCAACGCCTTAAAAATGGCCGTCGAAGTCGGATTCGTCGTCGGCACAACCGCGGCAATCACGCCGACAGGTTCGGCAATACGACGAATGCCAAACGCCGCATCCTCTTCAATCACGCCACAGGTTTTCTCGTTTTTGTACTTGTTATAAATATATTCCGCCGCATAGTGATTCTTAATAACCTTGTCTTCAACAATACCCATGCCGGTTTCCTCAACCGCCATCTTGGCAAGCGGAATACGATGCTTGTTCGCCGCCAATGCCGCCGCCTTGAAAATCTCGTCAACCTTCTCCTGTGAAAAGGTCGCAAAAATCTGTTGTGCTCTGCGGATTTCGTCCATTTTGGCGATGAGTTGTTCCAACGTTTCAACCGTCTTGTATGTGTGCGTTTCCATAAACCCTCCTGCGGAATTGGTGAAAATCAAATGGTATCTCTTATATATACCACAGGCGCAAGGAATTTGTCAAGTAGTGACGACTTGGAAAATTACGCCACACCTTCAGCATATTCCAACACGTCGGCAACGGTGCATTCTTAGAAGATAAACACAGCGCTCCAACCGTCTTGGTCATAATTGCTTCGCCATGTTTCATTATACATAAGACATTTAACGGCAGCCTGTGTTGACGTATTTACCATGGTAAATGGGATATAGTTTATCTACACCCGCCGCACATCTCCCCGCGCTGTCACAACCTCATACCCCGCCGACTTGACGCGCGTTTCGAGCCGTGTGCGGCTTTCTGCCGCCTCTTCGCCGGTAGCAATTTTGTTGTCGTACAGTGCATATTGCTTGCGCACCCTGCGCGGCGACAAATTGGGCATAACAACATTCGCGCCAGCTCGCAACCCCAATTCACGCCCGTTTCTGTCAAGTGTACCAAGTGCCGTTGTGGCAGGAATCAACGCGTGCGGAAACATCATCCGCAACACTGAAATCAGTCGTAGCGTCAACGCCAAATCACCGTTTGGGAAATCGCACATCGGCGTATCTTTATGCGACAAAAACGGCCCGATGCCAATCATATCGGGTTGCAATTCTTGCAAGAACCGTAGGTCTTCAATAATATTTTCAAGCGTCTGATACGGTGACCCAACCATAAAACCCGATCCAACTTGAAAGCCGATGTCTTTGAGATAACATAGACACTTTTTACGAGTGTCCGGTTGCATGTCCTTGGGATGCAGTTGCGCATAGTGTGCGCAATTTGCCGTTTCGTGCCGCAATAAATATCTATCCGCACCCGCATTAAACAGCGCTTGATAACTCCCCCGCGACCGTTCGCCCAACGACAACGTAATGGCGCAATCACCGTGTTCTCGCTTAATGACAGTAATCAACTCGCACATGACATCATCGGTAAAATACGGGTCGTCGCCGCTCTGCATTACAAAAGTACGAAACCCCAAGCGATAACCCTCTTTGCAACACGCTAAAATTTCCTCTTGCGTCAGCCGATAGCGTTCCAGCTCACCGTTGCCACATCGAATACCGCAGTAATAGCAATCATGCTGACAGTAATTGCTGATTTCAATCAACCCACGAATATAGACATCTCGACCATAGTGCCGTTGACGAATCGTGTCAGCGGCGGCAAAGAGGTCTTGATCATAGCTATTTGTAGAAAGTAAAGCTTTTAGTTGGTTATTGGGCAAGTTTCGATTACCATATAGTTGCTCCACTAAATTCTCCATCAAACAATCACGCCTCCCCCCACAACAAAATCACCATCATACAACACAATTGCCTGCCCTGCCGCCACCGCGCGTTGCGGTTCGTCAAAGCGGATATGCACGATTTCATCGCCGACATCCACAATCGTCGCGGACTGTTCAGTGTGCGCATAGCGGATTTTCGCCTTGATGCACATATTTGGCACAGGAGGCATAATCCAGTTAAACTCAACGGCTCGCACGTCCCGCGCGTATAACTCCTCATTGCGGCACAACGTCACAGTATTTGCCGCAGCGTCTTTCGAACCAACATACATCGGCTGCGGAAACGATAGCCCTAAACCCTTTCGCTGGCCGATGGTGTAGCGTATCACACCCTTGTGCCTACCCAGCACGTTTCCCTGGCTGTCGATAAAATCGCCGCAGGGATACATCTTGCCGGTATGTTGCTCTATAAAGGCAGCATAATCACCGTCCGGCACAAAGCAAATATCTTGGCTCTCGCGCTTTTTGGCATTTGTAAAGCCCTGCTTGACGGCAATTTCGCGCACTTCTGGTTTGTGCAATCCACCCAGCGCAAATTGCGTCATAGCCAGCTGTTCTTGCGTCATATTGTACAGCACATAACTTTGGTCTTTTGACAGGTCAACGGCTTTTTTTAGCAGATAACGACCGCCGGCACGCTCAATTTGCGCGTAATGCCCGGTGACAATACAGTCAATATCAAGTTGCTTGGCGCGCCATAGCAGTTTCTCAAATTTCATATAGCGGTTACAGTCGATACACGGATTGGGCGTCCGCGCCTGTTGATATGCCTCAATAAAGCGACCGATAACCTGCGCTCTAAAATCGTCAGTAAAGTTAAAAACATGATACTCCATGCCCAACGCATAAGCGACGCTGCGGGCATCTTCCACATCGCGCAAGCTACAACAGGTCTTGGTGTTATCAAGCCCAATATCTTGGTTGTCGAATAGCCGCATAGTCACACCTGTACATTGATAGCCGGCACGCAACGTCAGATAGGCGGCAACCGCGCTATCTACGCCGCCGCTCATGGCAATAAGGGCTTTTTTCATGGGGTTTCTCCTTGGAAGGTTAGAAATCTGTATAACTATTCTGAATCCACCGGGTATTATAATATAAAACACCCATATGTACAAGCCCAAAATTTCGCGATATGCGCCTTTTATCGTGAACGACAAAAAGGCGCATATCGTTAAGATTTTGTTATTTTCGTCTTGCTCTAATCAGCACAATATGCACCGTGACACAAATGCCAACAAGAGACAATAGTGTGTACGCCCATATAGCTTGCAAAATAAACATAGAAATCGCCAGCGAAAGCCAAACGACAGCAATGCTAACCGCTTTTAATCGCTTGGAAACGCCTTGCTTGGTGCGATAATGCTCAATATACGGACCAAAATATTTTGTGCGTTTCAACCACGCGTATATGCGTGGGCTGCTTTTAGAAAAGCATATCGCCGCCAAAATAACAAAAGGTGTCGTCGGCAAGCCGGGCAGAACTATCCCTATCGCACCCAAACTTAAGCAGAAAAATCCCAGGCACAACAGCAGCAATATTTTAATTTTTGGCATCTAACTCCCCAATGGCGGCTACCGCAACAAATCAAACCTGTCGGCGTTCATCACTTTGTTCCATGCTGCAACAAAATCACGCAGAAACTTGGCATTAGCATCGTCACTGGCGTAGACTTCGGCGATGGCTCGAAGTTGTGAGCTTGACCCGAAAATAAGATCTACTCTTGTTGCAGTCCACTTTTGCGAGCCTGTCTTCCTATCAGTACCGATAAAGATGTTCGCGTCGTCAGTGGAATGCCAAGCGGTGTCCATGCTTAAGAGGTTGATGAAAAAATCATTGGTCAAGGTTTGCGGATTGTGGGTCAATACACCGTGCGGAGATTGCTCAAAATTATTGCCCAACACCCGCAACCCACCCAACAAAACCGTCATTTCCGGCGCGGTTAGCCCCAATAATTGCGCGCGATCTACTAACAACTCTTCGGGCAATGTCGAAAAATCGCGCTGTTGGTAATTTCTGAACCCGTCGTAGAGCGGCTCCAACACGGCGAAGGATTTTACATCAGTCTGTTCTTGCGAGGCATCGGTTCTGCCGGGAGCGAAGGGTACATTGATGGCGGCACCGGCCTTTTTCGCCGCCAACTCGATGCCGACAGCACCGCCCAGCACAATCAGGTCGGCCAGCGATACGGTTCTTCCGTCTGCGCTGAAGCCGCGCTGAATGTCTTCATATTTGCTCAAGACAGCTTTCAACTGCTCGGGTTGGTTGACTTGCCATGAGATTTGCGGTTCGAGTCTGATACGCGCGCCATTAGCGCCGCCGCGCAAATCAGAGCCGCGGAACGACGCGGCGCTTGCCCATGCCGTGCTGACCAGCTGTGATACCGTCAAGCCGGAAGACGCGATGTTGTCTTTCAGCATTTCGATGTCTTTGCTGCTGAGTGTATACTCGCCGCGCGGCGGGACAGGGTCTTGCCAAATAAAGATTTCCGTCGGCACATCGTTGCCCCGGTACATCGTGACCGGCCCCATGTCACGATGAGTCAATTTAAACCACGCGTTGGCAAAGGCATCGGCAAACTTGTCGGGATTGGCGTAATAATCCTTGGCAATTTTTTCGTAGACAGGGTCAAATTTCAGCGATAAGTCAGCTGTCGTCATCATGGGACGGTGTTTTTTGCTTGGGTCGTGGGCGTCTACGACCCAATCCTCTTCGTCGCAGTCTTTTGCCAGCCAGATATATGCACCCGCCGGGCTTTTCAGCAGCTCCCACTCATATTTAAGCAACACTTTGAGATAGCCCATATCCCACTTAGTTGGATTGGACTTCCACGCGCCCTCAATGCCGCTGCCAATGGTGTCGCCGGCGTTGCCTGTGCCGTAACTGCTTTTCCATCCCAACCCCTGTTCCTCGATAGGCGCACCCTCAGGGTCTGCTCCAACATGAGAGGCCGACGCCGCACCGTGAGCTTTACCAAAAGTGTGCCCACCAGCGATGAGCGCGACAGTTTCTTCGTCGTTCATTGCCATACGCGCAAATGTTTCACGAACATCTTTGGCCGATTCAATGGGGATGGGCTGCCCCTCAGGGCCTTCGGGGTTGACGTAAATCAAACCCATCTGCACAGCGGCCAGTGGACTGTCAAGTTGTCGATCATCGGCATAACGTTTCTCGCCGCCCAACCACTTGACTTCCGAACCCCAATAGACGTCTTCTTGCGGCTCCCACACATCAGCGCGTCCGCCAGCGAAGCCAATGAGTTTTAGTCCCATTGACTCAATAGCGACGTTTCCTGCCAGAATCATTAGGTCTGCCCACGATATGCCTTGGCCATATTTTTGCTTGATAGGCCAAAGCAACCGTCGCGCTTTGTCTAAATTGACATTGTCCGGCCAACTGTTGAGCGGCGCAAATCGCTGTGTGCCGTCACGCGCGCCGCCGCGACCATCCATGGTGCGATAAGTACCCGCGCTGTGCCATGCCATACGGATGAAGAGCGGTCCGTAATGACCATAGTCCGCCGGCCACCAGTCCTGCGAATCGGTCATCAGAGCCGAGAGGTCATCTTTGACGGATTGCAAATCAAGCGACTCAAACGCATCGGCGTAATCGAAACCGTCGTCAAGCGGGTTTCCGGCTTTGGAGTTTTGATGCAGAACGCCAAGGTCGAGTTGGTTTGGCCACCAGTCTTTGTTCTTGGTACCTTGTGCGAAGTTTGGTCGACGTGTGTTCCCGGTAACGGGGCATTTTGAATTGTTCATAACCGTTGACCTCCGTGTAAATTGATACGTATATTATACAATATTTTCTAAAAAATAGCAAGGAATTGTCAAATATTGTTATTTTGTTTTTTCAAACGTTTTTGTGGGATTGACAGTTGGGTCGATGTATCGTATAATGACTTGTTCTGTGAAACATATGCATATATTCTATTTAAAAAGGAGAAATCATCTTATGAAACGAATTCTTTGCACAGTCTTAGCAGTTCTTATGCTATCCATCATGCTGGTCGCTTGCAACGGTGAAGGCGGCGGAAGTGACGGCCGTCCCACATTGACTATGGCCACCAATGCCGAATTCCCGCCCTTTGAGTTTATTAATGACGCCGGCCAATATGACGGCTTTGACGTTGAGTTAGCGCGTGCCATTGCCGACTACCTTGACATGAGGCTTGTTATCGACAACATGGCCTTTGACGCAGTTCTTGTAGCAGTTGAAACGGGTGTCGCCGATGTAGCCATCGCGGCGATTACTATTACGCCGGAGCGCGCTCAAAGCGTGGCATTTACTATGCCGTATTTTGAAACAGACCTGGTCGCGATTGTCATGGAGGGCAGCGACATCACTTCAACCGAGCAATTGGCAGAAGCTCGCATTGTCGTGCAACTTGGCACAACAAGCGACCTTTGGGCTGACCTCAACCTGCCGAATGCAAGTATTACCCGTCTGCAAAGCCCGCCGGATACAATCCCTGAGCTGAGAACCGGCCGTGCCGATGCCATTATCATTGACCGCGAAGTTGCTAATCAATTTATTTCGGATGCTTCTGACTTGGTTGTTCTTGACGAAGAACTTGGCCGTGAAGTGTATGGCATGGCTATTGCGCTTGATAACACCGAGTTGCTTGACAAAATCAACGGCGCGCTGGAATCACTGAAAACATCGGGTGAATACGACAGAATTTTTGACAACTGGTTCGGCGCGTAATGTATTCTTTTTTCCTTACCTCAGTCCCTCCGCCCACCGGTTGGGAGGAGGGACTGAGATTTGATTTTTGGCGGAACTTTATCTATGCCGACCGCTATATGATGCTGGTAAATGGTTTGTTATATACTATGCAAATCACGCTAACGGCTGCTTTTATTGGTATCGCGCTCGGCTTTTTTATTGCGCTGATGAAAATCTCAAAGTTTGCGCCGTTGCGTGCCATAGCAACAACATACATCGCTGTTATTCGCGGTACGCCTATGTTCGTACAATTGTTGATTTGGTGGTTTGTCATATTTCCGATGTTTGCGCCCCAAGTCGATCGAATGTGGGTGGCGATTATCGCGTTTGGCGTCAATTCAGGCGCATATGTTGCCGAAATATTCCGTGCCGGGATTTTATCCGTCGACAAAGGACAAACCGAGGCAGGGCGCTCGGTCGGATTAAGCTCAACGCAAACCATGCGCCTGATTATTCTGCCACAAGCTATTAAGAACTCATTGCCGGCACTATGCAATGAATTTATTTCGTTGTTCAAAGAAACCTCTATCGCCGGGGCAGTGATTGGCGTGCGAGAGCTTACATTGGCCAGCAATGTCATTCGCTCACGCACATTTGATGCGTTCATGCCGCTAATTGCCGTCGCGCTTATCTATTTGGTGGTTGTCTTAATTTTAACCTGGTTGATGACCAGGCTTGAAAGGAGGTTACGTAAGAGTGATTCGCGTTGAAAGTTTGTGCAAATCCTTTGGCGACCTCCTTGTGCTCGACGGTATAAACGAAACCATCAGCGAGGGCGAGAAGGTCGTTGTCATTGGTCCGTCGGGCAGCGGCAAGTCTACCTTTTTGCGTTGCCTCAACTTGCTGGAAAAACCAACGTCTGGGCATATTTTTATTGAGGATGAGGAAATTACGGCAAAAAAATGCAACATCAATGCCATCCGTTGCAAAATGGGCATGGTATTCCAGCATTTTAACCTGTTCCCGCACAAGACGGTGCTTGAAAATCTGACGTTAGCGCCTCGCCACACCAAACGCATGAACAAAGCCGATGCCCAAGAATTTGGCATGCAGTTGTTAGAGCGTGTCGGGCTGACCGATAAAGCGAAATCCTACCCTGCGCAGTTGTCGGGTGGGCAAAAGCAGCGCGTTGCGATTGCGCGATCGTTGGCCATGCGTCCAAAAATCATGCTGTTTGACGAGCCGACATCGGCACTCGACCCTGAGATGGTGGGAGAAGTTTTGGATGTTATGCGCGGACTCGCCGATGAGGGCATGACAATGGTGGTTGTCACGCACGAAATGCATTTTGCCCGCGATGTCGGCAGTCGTGTACTCTTTATGTGCGATGGTGTCATTGCCGAACAAGGCCTGCCTGAAGAGATATTTACCAATCCGCAGAATCAAAGAACTAAACAGTTTTTGAATAGTATTTTGCGGATATGAGACAGCATTTGCTGCGTTTTATAAAAAGAAGAAAACACATTGGCATCACCATATTTACTATTGCAATTCTCATTTTAGCCATTTTAATTTTGATTCCCACGTTTGTCATGTCTATGTTCTTAGGTGAAAGGATCGAACAGAAGCAGCGAGATTCTATGGAGTTCGGCATAGAGTCTGAGCAAATTTCTCTTTTCACGGAGGATGACTTGGCGTTAGCTGCATGGAGGACATATACACAAAACGAGATTCTCAATGGGACAGTTATTATTGTTTCCGGCCTGCAAGAGCCTTCAGTAACGGCCTTTTTTGGTTATGCGAACATGTTCGCTGAGCATGGCTGGGATTCTCTTTTGATCGAAAAGCGGGCAAGAAGTCTTAGCGAAGGCGACAGCATTGGCTTTGGTACGACAGAGTGGCGAGATGTAAAAGCTGGCGTTGATTTCCTCGCTGCTGACATGCGGGTGGGTGATTTTCCTATCATAGCACTAGGTACGTCTGCCGGTGGGGCGACTGCAATCATAGCAGGCGGAGAAGTGCCTCGAATAGACGGTGTGATTGCCATTTCTGCCTATGCAGACTTTGTTGGTTTGTATGTGGACAGCTTACCAACGTTCGGCCTCCCTAGATTTGTCGGTGTTCTTACTACGCCTTTTATATACCTAAACATGTGGCTTCGTTTGGGGTTTGACGCTATTTCATATACGCCGATAAACGGCATTGTGAAGCTCGGTGAACGTCCCATTCTCCTCATGCATTCGACAAATGACCGGCAAGTACGATTCTCTCATTTCGAACAATTATATCAAACGGCAAAAGATGCCGACGTTGCTGTGACCGCCTTTGTGCGGGAAGGTAACTGGCACTTTGTTTGCTATGACCACTACACTGATACCCCTGTCCGAGATGCGGCATTCACTGAGGCCGTCCTTGCATTTCTCGGACAATTTACGAGGTGAACACAATGAAAACCACCGGCACTGTCGCGACGATTTTTATCTTCCTCGCGGCGGCCATTTGGGGCGTATCCTTCGTCACACAGAGGGTCGCCGGACTGCATATGGGCCCATTTACATACAACGGTGTCCGGTTCGCGCTGGGCGCCTTGTCTTTGTGGCCGGCTATCCGCTTACTTGAACGAAAATCTAACTACGAAACACGCAAAGTCACTTGGCTGGCGGGACTTGCCGCGGGCGGTGTTTTATTCATTGCCGCCAACTTGCAACAGTTTGGCATCGTGTTGAGTGACTCGCCCAGCTCGGCCAGCGAGGCCGGATTTATCACCGGAATGTATATTATCTTTGTACCGATTTTAGGGCTTGCATTGGGGCGCAAAACCACACCGTTAATTTGGATCAGTGCCTTGATGGCGTTTGGCGGTCTGGCACTTATTGGCATTGGTCCGGGCGCGAGCATACAAGCCAGTGACTTACTGTTGGTCGTCTGCGCGGTGTTTTGGGCGGTTCATATCCTTCTCATTGACAGATTTGCACAAAGAATCGACCCCATTCGCTTTGCCGCAACCCAATTTCTCATGTGTGCCATACTCTGCTTGGTTTGTGCATTTATCTTCGAAGACATCAGTGTGCAAGGGCTGTGGAACGGGCTGCCTGTTCTGCTGTTTGGCGGCATTGTAGCGTCCGGCTTGGCATATACCTTGCAGGTTTTAGGGCAACGCGGTGTACCGCCGGCGCGGGCGGCGGTTATCTTCTCACTCGAAGCAGTGTTTGCCGCACTGGCAGAGGCAGTATTTTTAGGCGACCTTATGACACCGCAAAAATACCTCGGCGGCGCAGTCATTGTCGTTAGCATTATATTGGCACAATATCGGAGAAGTAAGCCGGCGCCGACTGCTTAGACACGCTTTGGCAGTTTATAAAAAGCAAGAAGGCGATTGAGAACAAGTCAATCGTCTTTTTGTGTTGTAGGTTGGCATACTTGACAGCTACAGCCAACTCCCATATAATTACAATAAGAATGATAAAGTTACGCACGCGATGGAAGGAGAAATATATGAAAAAAATAAAACCAAAGCACTTGATTTTTATCTTAATTCCGATAATACTGGTGGTCGGCGCGCTAGTAGTTACATATCACAGAGCCCCGTCAACAATTGCTTCCGCGCTTTGGCAACCGGAATTTTCGGACGGTATTTTTACCGGTCCGGAAGTTGTCACTGCCTTTGACGCTTATCGCAACCGTACACTGACTCATACCAGACCCAGTGCCATAGGTGACGACGATGTGAAATTGGTCTTTCACACCGATGATTATGCCCGATTTGTCAACAAGGCCGACGGATATGCAGTCACTCTGCCCAAACCGTTTACGCCTGATTTCCGTTGGAGCGCCATACGTTCACGGTTTACGGGCAACGACTTTATCCTCAACATAACGCTGGAAACAGGAAACCCTTACGGCAACAACGCAAACAGCTGGGAAATATATCGTTACGAATGGCTGGAAATGTACCTTGTCAGTGACGAATTCTTGGAAAACAACAACTTGTCGCGCACGCGCCACAGTGTTGATACCGAAAGCATGCCGGGTTATACAATCTATTTATACACAATGCAGATTAACGACCGTCCCAATATTGAGTTCAGATACTATAATATTGCCGCGATACGCCAAAACGGCGAGTATGTCCGTTTTGTTTTACTGCACCACAAGTCAACCGTGCCCGACAACGATAGGTTTGACAGCATTCTCCAATCTTTCCGTTCATTCGAACCGTCAGGCACAGCGCAAAACGATCCTACACCCTTTATTCCGATTGTCAATGAAAATTGGAGCGAGGAGACCAGGTCATATTACGAGCTTCTGCGCAATCAAGACACCGTGGATTGGGGCTTCTTTACCAATGTGCTGATTGATACCCCATTTGAATATGAGTATCGGCTCCATCAATTGAGAGCACGTCAAGACTTTTTGCAGAATGCTTTTGAGCATACCTTTCAAATTATGCCCACTTATGTACATGTAGGCGGCGGCGGTCAGCGTCACGGCTTCCCCACCCGCATGGCAACGGAGGTTGCCGGTGGTAACGGATTTAACGGTCGGCCGGTCATTCAAGTGAGTTATCAATTTACCATAAGCAACAACGATCCCAGCTTGTTTCACGGCTATACACCGGTATTTAATATACTGAATGGCGATTATGATGACAATTTCCGCCTGCTGGCACAGGAGATAAAGGCATATGGCTACCCTGTGCTCTTCCGCCTAAATAATGAAATGGACTCCGACTGGGTCAGTTACAGTGCCATTAAGAGCCTGCTGTGTACCGATATTTTTGCCTGGGGCTGGGCGCACTTGTACAATATTTTTGAAGAAGAAGGCGTTGATAACGCCATATGGGTGTTTGAGACCGCGGGCCCGGACGCTATTCCTAACAGCAGTTGGGGGCACGGCTTTAACTATCTGCCCCACGACATGAGCATGATGCACATTCTCAGCGTTATCTCTTACGAAATGGGCAACAACGCTTCGTATATGCTCAGCGCTGGCACATTCGCCAACCGCTTTCAACGGGTATATGAGCGCACTATGCCGTATTTCTCAGAATTCCCATGGGCAATTGGCGAGTTTGCTTGCGGTTCGGGCGGCGAGTGGAATGACACCGAACGCTTCCGTAATGCAAGCCATCAGGCCATTTGGGTCGAGGAAATGTTTGACGTTTTCAACAACCCGGATCACCCCGCCCATGAATATATCAGAAGAATCAAATTTGCCGTTTGGTTCTCCTCCAACGACGTTGCCTACCACAATGGGGTGCGACTTGTGACAAACCAGCTCCGCATTGAACCGCACTTGGAGTTGACACTTGAATCATTCAGAAGAGGATTCGCCGCCGGTCAGTCCGCACCATTTTCACCCATTATCCGCGAAGAGCTGCCCGTCACCGGCGATTACCTCAGGCTGCGCGGTATTGATGAGTGGAGCAGTCATTCAGGCGGTCACCCCGGACATGATAACGGAATTACAATTACAGAAAATCCCGATGGCGGGCTGATTTTTACGTCAAGCGGCACTCACGGCTGGCCCAATATTGTGACTTGGTCGGCCAATCCGAAAACTATACCACAAGCCGAATGGGGCAACTATACTCTCCATTATGATTTCACGGTCAGTGCCGGGCGCGAAGCGTCTATTCTGTTAATCTCAAACGGTCGTGATGATATTCGATTGACCGAACACTTCCTCCCCCGCTCCAGAAGGAACCTGTATCACGATATGCCAAGCGGTACATATCAAGGCAGTATTAGGCTGGATGAGTTGCTGGCTATGTTTAATTATGCCGAGGATATGTTTGAAGTTGCCGGTATACGGATATTTGCTGTCGGAGGTGCCGATACTGTTGTTACCGTTCGCGAAATGCGTATTGAGTAAAAGATAATAATCTACAACCCCCATGAGAGAACATGGGGGCTGCACATGTAGTTTTTTGATGCACTCAAGTTCGTCAGTGCCGAAAAAACAGCCTGTTTATAACAGGCTGTTTTTCTTATTCCATTCTACCATAACCTCGTGAAAACGTACATAGCCTGCTGTTTTCCCTTTAGACAGTTAGCTATCCCGCGTCCAGTCGTGAGCACAAAAAACAGAGGATCTATATAGATTTTTTCAATCGTGCAGTGGCGTATTGTAACCACTGGTCATCGCACTCAGCACCGGGCTTAGCGTGTGGAATTATCAACCTTTTGGGAAAGAACCAGTTTGTCGCTTATGCTAGTAATTTAATATATTGTTATTAATACCCCTGTTTTTTTATGCTCTCGTTCGAATACTAAAAATAACTAAGGATAACATGAGGCTGGCAATTTCAGAAGTGCATCGCTAAAGGAAGTGTTAATTATGAGACAAGCGTTTATAAAAGGGATATCGTGCATTACCATTGTCGTAATGTTGATTACTCTGAATTTTAATTTTTTAAGTACAAACGCGGCGAGCGGAAGTGCAAGCCTGCATATGAATGGCGGCACCGGATATAATTTTGATTTTGTCTTTCTTTTGCAAAACGGCACGGAGCAGATAATCAGGATACCTGGAGGCGGAACCGTGCCGGCAATCTATCCCAACGGAACAACCCTTCAATTAGGGGATCAGCTTCTTTATGTCCTAATCTCCGACTCAAACGGAAATCCGATGGGCACGATTCTGTCCGACGCAATAGGAAGCAGAAGCAGTAAAAATGCCACGCTCCAAGCCGATGGTTCAATGGGTTCAGGCGGTGTCATGGTCGGAAATTCCGGCACAATCAATTTTTGGTTTAACGGATTTTTGAGCGGGCAAGCAAGTACGTCATATATAATGGCAAATAAAATATGGCTGAACGCTGACGGCTCAACGGATACAAATCCGCCGTCCCAATTTAATTTTGTATTGAACGGCACAACAAATTCGGGGAATACGGTTGATAATATTTCGATACTCCCCGGCGTGCAGGTTTTGGTTCAGGACGGAACATATACAATAACCGAGCCGGACATCCCCGGCTATCGGCTGGTAAGCATTACCTCAAACACCATGCAGACAAGCGTTTCGGACAAATCAGCTTCCGCAGTAACGGCAAGCGGAAATTATTCTGCGACATTTACAAATCAAGATATACCCAATAATGCACTGATCACCCTTTACGGACAAAAAATAAGCAACGGTGCCCCGCTAACGCCCGGCCTTTTTAACTTCACAGTCAAAGATGAAAATGGGGTGGTGGTTGCCACGGCGACAAACACGGCTGACAGCTATGTTCCATCAACCAACACGGGATACGGATCTATCATTTTTACGCCGATTGAATATACCGCAGCGGACGTGGGCCAGCATACATATACTGTTGAGGAAGTTGGAACAAACGACAGCTTATGGATTTACAGCGTTGTCCAGTATACGGTATGGGTAAATGTCTCCTTAAATGGTAATCAAGTTACCGCAACCACTACATATCCCGCAGGAGGCATCATCTTCCGCAATTTTTACACAGCCACAGGCTCATTTATTCCCGAAGGGACCAAAACAGTTGCCAATGGCATATTGCAAACAGGTCAATTTACGTTTGCTATCGAGAATGAAAACGGCACGGTGGTCTCCACAGGCACAAACGCGGCAGACGGTACCATTATGTTTTCTCCTATCAATTATAACAGCACCGGTATAGGGCAGCATACATACACCGTTTATGAAACCAGTCCTTATGGTGTGAACGGCTGGATTACCTCGGGTGCAAGATTTACGATAAATGTGGATGTAGAGGACGACCCAAACAATCCCGGAACATTGATCGTTACACCGACCTATCCAAGCCCGATTGTATTTCAAAATGTATATTTAGCACGAGGAACACTGTCTTTATCTGCGCAGAAAATAATCAACGGCGGAACTATGTCTGCAGGGCAGTTCCAGTTTGCCGTTTTGGATGAATTTGGAACGACGATTGCCACAGGCTCCAACAACGCAAACGGAACCATCGTATTTAGCACTATACGATATATGTCGGGTGATGAGGGCGTTCATATATATACGATTGTAGAGACGACGCCGTCGAGCGGAGGCTGGACGACGAGCAATGTTTCTTATACAGTTCCGGTGATTGTTACCGATAACGGTAACGGAACAATGACGGTAAGGTCATTTGAGTTAAATACAAGCGACTTTTTATTTATAAACACATACAATGCGGTCGGGGATATTGTATTGAATGCAAATAAAATTATCAGAGGCGGAACGCTCTCGGACGGCCAGTTCGATTTTGCCGTCCTGGATGAAAATGATGTAACGGTCGCTATCGGGACAAATGATGCAGCCGGCAATATTGAATTTACACCGATCAACTATACGCTTAATGACGTCGGAACGCATAACTACACGGTTTTTGAGACAAGTCTGAGCGGAAGCGGCTGGACAACAAGTAACGTCGTTTTTAATGTGACGGTGGAGGTTACGGATAATGGAGACGGCACGATCACCGCAACTCCATTTTACCCCGACGGAGGCATTGTGTTCGTCAATATCTATGAATCCTCCGGCTCAATCGCTTTGACTGCCAATAAAACAACGGTCAACAAATCCTTGACCGCCGGTCAGTTCAGTTTTGCCGTCCTGGATGAAAATGATATCGTTGTGGCCACAGGCACCAATGATGCGACCGGCTACATTCTGTTTTCGGCAATCCCCTATACCGTTGATGATGTGGGCGTGCATAACTATACAATCATTGAAACAAGCCTATCCGAGAACGGCTGGACGGTCGACTCTACGCGGTTTAATGTAACCGTGACAGTTACCGAAAACGCCGACGGCACGATTACGGCAACGCCGGATTATTCCGACGAGGATATAGAATTCGTAAATACATATGCCACCGCCATGGATTTTACTTTTAAAAAAACCGATAGCTATGGAAACTCACTTGTCGGGGTTACGTTTGAGCTATACACCTGCACAGAAGCTGGCACCGCGGGCCATATACACTCAGAGCTTGCCACAAACGACCCCAGTTGCTGCTGGGATGTCAACAATCCACTACTCATGGTAACGAGTGATTCGAATGGAATCGTTATGTTTAATGAGCTTGCAACGGGAGATTATATGCTGGCGGAAACGCAGACACTGACTGGCTTACAATTGCCCTTTGGACAATGGCTGATTGGTGTGGATGTAGACGCATGGGAGATAACCATTACCGCGCGGGGAGACGATCTGCCGCCCGCATTTAATATTGAAGCCGACGGCAGTTACGCCCTTACAAACTACCCCATATTGGCTCTACCGTCTGTCGGAAGCTTGGAAAGCATATGGCATATTCTGCTTGGCACTGCATTAGTCATATTTGCGGGATTCCTCTGGTTAGAATCATACCGCAAAAAACGAAAATATTTTCAGGATAATCTATAAAATAAGATATTCTGTTAAATAAATATAAAAAAGAAATGGGGAAAAAATCATGAAAAAGCACTTAAAGGCATTATCCATTCTGACAGCTGCAATATTAGGGGTATCGATATTTATTCCCTTGGCTGCTGTCGCCAACAACACCTCTCTGCCCCCTGCCACCGGAAATCTTATCATTCAAAAATATGCTATGGATGACCCGACAGGAGCAGGGATACCGAACGACGGCAATCCTGCCACAAACATTCCTAGCGACGCAGTTCCGCTTGAAGGCATTACGTTCGACATCTATTGGATAGAAATTGACGACCCGAGTGTACTTCCCGCAAATGACGGGAACTTCACCATTGACACCTTGTTCACGACACTAACGTCGGGCGGCACAGATTTCGCTCTGACCTACGTTAATGAGGTAACCACAGCAGCCGACGGCACGGCGGTAATAAACGATTTGCCACAAGGCTACTACCTTGTAGTTGAGCAAACGAGTGGCCTTGTCGCCGTAACTATGGATCCGTTTATCGTAGCTGTTCCAATGACAAACGCAACGGGAGACGGATGGATAACCGACGTTTATATGTATCCGAAAAACGAGGGAATAAGCATTTCCAAAGATGTAGACAAGTCGGCAGTTTTCGTGGGCGAAACAGTAACATGGTCGATCGCAGCTTCGATTCCAAACGAAATTGCGAGCTTTGATTCTTTCAGCATCACAGACATTTTAGATCCCGCTTTGACCTTTGTCCCGGGTTCGGTAATCGTTACCGGACTGCCAAACAAGGTTGTCACCAGCGGTACTGTAATTCCGCAAAGCACAAACTATACTGTGGACGAACCCTCGACGACAAACAGTAATACCCTTACGGTAGACTTTACCAATCCTGACGGGCTTGACGCACTAGCAGCGTATAAATATGCACTGATCACTTTTGAAACTACTGTAAATGATAAAATTTTAAGCAATCCAAATTATACGGTTGAAAACAATGCGACACTGGATTTTATAAATAACACGGGAAATCCGGTTTCGAAAAACAGCAACATAGTGAAAATACATACCGGTGCGATAGAAATTATTAAAGTAGATTCAGAAACGGGAAATGGCCTGAACGTCAACGGCGCCGAATTTCAAATCGCCTCCTCTGAGGCTAACGCCCAAAACGGCAATTATCTGAGAATAGCGGTCGATGGCAGCATAATTGATTTTGGAGAACCGGGATATGCTACAGCAGGTGAATGGATAGCGATAACTTCAGGCGGAACGCTGTCAACCCCCGCGACGGCGATTTTTGAAGGCCTCAAAGACTATACCCAAGACGCATCAGGCGTTAGAACCTATCTATCATACTGGTTAGTGGAAACAAAGGCTCCCAACGGATATAATCTTCTCGCAAATCCGATACAAGTTGATTTCACTGTGCTGAACTCAACGGAAGCAATCGGCTATACAGTAACGGTAACCGTTAATAATACCTCAACATTCACACTGCCGCGAACAGGAAATCTTGGAACCATTTTGTTAGCAGCAGGCGGCGGGGCATTGATTGCGGTTTCTGCAGCTCTAATTTTCAACTCCCGTAAAAAGAAGAGAGCAATCGTTTCGTCATAAAAAATAAGAGAACAAATGAAAGGGGCAAGGCATGAAACGGATATTATTGATTATTCTGATCGCGGCTTCCGGTATATGCTTGCTATTCTATCCGGTTGCATCGAATTACATTTTCATGCTTAATGCCTCAAGGGCGACACAGGAGTACGAAAGGATCATAGACGCTGCAGATAAAGAAGAGTTAGAAAACCTTTTAAGCAAAGCCATCGAATATAACGAAGAGCTTGAAGGCAATCTCGTACACGACCCATTTTTGCAAGGCAGCGGCATGGTTATGGCGAAAAATCATCTAAATGTACTGGATATCAATGGAAACGGCATGATGGGATATATAATCATCCCAAAGATAAATCTTGAATTGCCGATTTTTCAGGGAACATCTCAGGAAATTTTGCGGAACGGCATAGGCCACTTGGAGGGGTCGTCCCTTCCGATTGGAGGGGAAACTACTCACAGCATATTGAGTGGACATACAGGAATGTCAAGCGCTAGACTATTTACAGACCTGCCGAAACTGGCAATAGGCGATGAATTTTATCTGTATGTTTTGAACATGACATTGGCGTACAGAGTCGATCAAATTAAAGTTGTAGAGCCGGAAGATGTCGAGCTTTTCAGAAGGATCAGCGGTGAGGACTACTGTTCCCTTATCACCTGTACGCCATACGGCGTTTACAATCTGCGACTTGTTGTGCGAGGGACAAGAGTTATATATGATTCAGAGATGCATATAGCCCAAATGGAAAGCAATGAATCTATATGGGGGAATATTTTTGACAAGAACATGTTAGTCGGCGTGGTAACGGGAATTTTGGTATGGACGATTCTTGTTGTGATAAACATAATTAAACGAAGAATCGTAAAACAGAAAGGTTAAAAGTTGTTGTGCAAGCCCTCAATGCTGTCAGGTGTTGAGGGCTTCTTTCTTATGATAAAAATTCATATTTCGCACTTATCACCTCACCCGAAAAATTGTGCAATAATATCTTACATTGCCCTATCAAAAAATCCTGACGTATATGCAGTGACTATTTCTCTTACACTATTTAGCGCAACTACTCCTGACCTCGTAAAGTAAAGTATTCTTCATTCGATTGTTAAATAGCAAATCCTGCATTTACTATATTTTGCACCATTATGCCACAATGTTGTTGTTGTCAACCAAATGGGTTACATCGCCTTGCAGGTTGAGGATATACCAATAGCTTGTCACGCGCGTGCCATTGTCATAATATAGGCTGTAGGGACGGCCAAGTTCATCGTAGACAA